>NZ_MJAT01000034.1 GCF_001742305.1 Desulfuribacillus stibiiarsenatis
GGTGGGATAGATGATTGGGGTGAAGTCGTAACAAGGTAGCCGTATCGGAAGGTGCGGCTGGATCACCTCCTTTCTAAGGAAAATAGCGGAGTAACATCCGCTAAAGAGACCAAAGGTCTCACAGGGAACTTGACGAAATGATTGCACTGTATAGTTTTGAGGGAGCTTTTCCTTCGCACAAGCGGAGAAAAAACCCTTGATCCATGACAACTACACATAAAACCGAAAAGACATCGGAAACAAAAGCAAGTAAAGAAATACCAAGAAACAAACAACAGCGTTTTTAACCAGTAGTAATGGTTAAGCTAGAAAGAGCGTATGGTGGATGCCTTGGTGCTAGGAGCCGAAGAAGGACGGAGCGAACGCCGAAACGCTACGGGGAGTCGTAAGCAGACCTTGATCCGTAGATATCCGAATGGGGAAACCCTGTATCCGTAATGGGATACAATCCATACCTGAACACATAGGGTATGAGAAGGCAGACCCGGGGAACTGAAACA
>NZ_MJAT01000035.1 GCF_001742305.1 Desulfuribacillus stibiiarsenatis
ATAGTGATATGTTAAGCGGACAGATACTAATCGGTCGAGGGCTTAACCAAAAGGGTTAACCCAAAAACGCACACAGAGTAAGACAAAAAATGTTTCGATGTCGATAGTAGGTTTTAGCGTGTAGTTGAATGTCTGGTGGCGATAGCGGAGGGGACACACCCGTTCCCATACCGAACACGATCGTTAAGCCCTCCAGCGCCAATGGTACTTAGGACGTAGGTCCTTGGGAGAGTAGGACGTTGCCAGGCAATCATGCAGTATTCCTTCGTAGCTCAACGGTGGAGCAACCGGCTGTTAACCGGTAGGTTGTAGGTTCGAGTCCTACCGAAGGAGCCATGCTCGTATAGCTCAGTCGGTAGAGCGCATCCATGGTAAGGATGAGGTCATCGGTTCAATCCCGGTTACGAGCTCCAGAAGGCTGCTAAATTGGCCCGTTGGTCAAGCGGTTAAGACACCGCCCTTTCACGGCGGTAACAGGGGTTCGATTCCCCTACGGGTCACCATTAATATTATATGTGGACGGTTAGCTCAGCTGGGAGAGCACCTGCCTTACAAGCAGGGGGTCGGCGGTTCGATCCCGTCACCGTCCACCATCCGTGCCGATGTAGCTCAATTGGTAGAGCAACTGACTTGTAATCAGTAGGTTGGGGGTTCAAGTCCTCTCGTCGGCACCAAAATTGGATAGATGCCCGAGTCGGCCAAAGGGAGCAGACTGTAAATCTGCCGGCACTGCCTTCGTAGGTTCGAATCCTACTCTATCCACCATATTTATGGATTGTGAACATGAAAGTGTTCCAATATTGGGAAGTCGCCAAGCGGTAAGGCACCAGACTTTGACTCTGGCATTCGTAGGTTCGATCCCTGCCTTCCCAGCCATGATGAGCCATTAGCTCAGTCGGTAGAGCACCTGACTTTTAATCAGGGTGTCGCTGGTTCGAGTCCAGCATGGCTCACCATTTTAATTTTATTAGTAAACCTGCGGGTGTGGCGGAATTGGCAGACGCACTAGACTTAGGATCTAGCGGGCAACCGTGGGGGTTCAAGTCCCTCCACCCGCACCACTAATAAATCCTATTGCATTAGACAAGCAATAGCAGTAAAATAGAAGAAGTGAAATTTAATAGTAACACATAACATTTGCGGAAGTGGCTCAGTGGTAGAGTATCGCCTTGCCAAGGCGAGGGTCGCGGGTTCGAATCCCGTCTTCCGCTCCAAATGTCTGGTGGCGATAGCGGAGGGGACACACCCGTTCCCATACCGAACACGATCGTTAAGCCCTCCAGCGCCAATGGTACTTAGGACGTCGGTCCTTGGGAGAGTAGGACGTTGCCAGGCATATGTGCCCTTAGCTCAGCTGGATAGAGCGTTTGACTACGAATCAAAAGGTCGGGAGTTCGAATCTCTCAGGGCACGCCATTTTCTTCTATTAACTATTCTTCGATATAAGATTCGAAGGAAAACACACTAACTAACGGTTCTGTGAGGCGAATAAAGATCTCTTGTGGGACCGATTTAACCGGGGTATAGCTCAGTTTGGTAGAGTGCTTGGCTTGGGACCAAGAGGCCGGGGGTTCAAATCCCTCTGCCCCGACCATGTAAGTTTATTATGCGGGTGTAGTTCAATGGTAGAACACTAGCCTTCCAAGCTAGATGCGTGGGTTCGATTCCCATCACCCGCTCCATATGGGGCTATAGCTCAGCTGGGAGAGCGCCTGCCTTGCACGCAGGAGGTCAGCGGTTCGATCCCGCTTGGCTCCACCACAAAAACCTTGTACTAAGTACAAGGTTTTTTATATTAATTATGCTATCAATTTTAACTTGTCTTTTGTCAATAGTTGGGTGGGCATTCACGAATACATGCTCTCTGTTATGTTAATCAATACTGTATTAGGGGCTTTAGAATTATAGATCCATTTAGGAATGTAGTAAGCTCTATACTAACAATTGAACTTATAATGCATCTTTGAAGTTATACTTTATGTCCAGAGTAAGGTGGATAGCATAAATAGGAATGATTTTACATACATAAGATTGCTTATAAATAAGACTTCTTACCCAATATCGCCAGCAGGAATTTAATAGACAACCGTAGAAATTATATAGGATTATTATATTATAGAGAAGCTAATAGAGAAGGTATAAGTAAAGGTATAAGTAAAGGTATAAGTAAAGGTATAAGTTCTTCAGAACTATTACTAAAATATTGTGTAAGTCATAATCTATAGATAGTTTGTACATAAACCGTTTTATCTGGGGGTATAGATGATGCAGGAGCAAAGCACGAATGAAAATGTTGTGCCATATAGTTTTTTTCAATCTGTGATAGATATACTACCGATTGCTGTAGATATTATAACGCATAACCGTGAATCTGTTTTAACGAATGGGATGTTCCACGAATACTTTTCATGGCTTAAAGAGTATCCTTTTCAAGAACAAGTGGACTATACCTTTCAAAACAAGACACCGTATGAGCTTGAAAACTATGAAATACAGTCAATTTCTGGTGATTTACGCGCCTTTCATTTGCTAGTAGAGCCAATCTTAGAAGGTAATGAGGTACTCGGGGCAATCGTTATTGTCCAGGATGTTACAATGCTCGCTAAGTTTAATCAAGAGAATGAAAAGCTGCAAGCAATGCTGGAGACCACGAAAGCAGAATTAAGAGAATTGAAAATTAAGAAGGCCTCTAATGCAATAAGTGATCAAAGTGTTTCACAACCTACATACTCTGTAAATGAAACTCAAAAAACTAGACATAGCGATTTGAGCGAAGAGGCTGAAGCGAATGTAACCAAGCAAAGGCTAATAGAAACGAATGTACCGTCACTAGACCCTTCTACGGAAAAGGATGAAGGCCTATATTTATCTACTCGGGATAATAATACATGGATTGCCGTACGTGATCTAAAAAAATATCTAAAAGCCTCCGAAAATGCGTATATATATGGAGAGCCAGGTGTTGGAGTTAAAGAGTTACTATATCTGTTATTGACCAAAAGTGTACATAAAAAGCCTATCTGGCATAAAGTAAGTAGTGGAACGGATTTAGATAAAATTCCCTCAAGCCAATTAAATAATGAATATCATTGCATTGAAATTACGAATCTTGACGTATTACAAATCGTAATAAATTTTATTAATGAGAGAAAACAGAAACATGCCCAAAAGCATTGGTTGATTTTCGGTAGCCAGCCGTTAACCAGTGAATACAATGAACGCAATGAACAGATCGCACATATAGATATTCCATCAATCAGACAAAGAAAAGTTGATATTATGCCAATTGTCGATCAATATATCCCTGAAGGCTTTAAGCTTGACGAACAAGTCAAAAGAAAGTTTATCCAGTATAACTGGCCGCAAAATCTACGGGAGATACGTAGTGTAATCCGATATGCCGTTGGTATGTGTGAATATGGGCAAAGAACAATAGAGCTTGAGCACATTCAGCCAATTATCGGTGAACAAGCATCAATACAAATCATTCCTGCAGATCACACGCAAGAGCATCAGATTGGTATAAACAAAAACATTCAAACGGATCACCCAAAGGGAGAAAGTCACGGAAACTCTGAAACGCAGGAATTTACGATGAATTCGACAATAATTAGAATGCTAGAACTATTAGATAAGTCGGATGAGAACATGACTGATATTTTTGAAACGATTGAAAAACAATATATAGAGAAGATGTTAGATAAAGAGCACTTTAATATTTCCCGCACTGCCAATAAGCTTGGAATCAAACGTCAAGCATTGCAATATAAAATGAAGAAATACAACTTGGCATCCGAGGAGTAGACCCCATGGAATTCACTGAGCAATTAATATGTGAGATGAAGTCCTATGTAAAGGAACGGATATTCAATACCTATGCCCAATCGCCAGAGTTAACCGAATGGCAGTCTTTGGGCTATATTGGACAGCCAGATTATCGCTGGCGCCATACCTTGCAAGTAGCGGAGTTTGCACGTGTGATTGCAGAAGATATGAAAGCGAACGGACCCGTATTGGAGGCTGCTAGCATTTTTCATGATGTTTGTCGTTTCTCAAGTACAGAAGAAAATCATGCAGAGGACGGAGCCCGAATTGCGATAGAATTTTTAAGGGGCAGGGGGTTTTCCTCAGAATTCTATCATCATGTGGCAGAAGTGATACGTGATCATACGGGTCGAGGCGGAATCGATCATATCAATAAAGCATCTATAGAATCTAAGATTTTGGTAGAAGCGGATGTACTCGAGAAACTTGGGGCAAAAGGTGTATTTATGCATTTTACGATAGCTGGCAATAAGTTTCAGACACTGGACGAGATGCTGGAGAGTTATGACCATTGGGTGACTAAACGGGCAGTACATGCCGCTAGTTTTTTTTGGACATCGAAAGGAAAAGAACTATTAATTGAGAAGCAACGGTTTCAAGAACAATTTTTACAACAATTTGTTCAGGAATTCTCATGGAATGAACAATCATAATCATAATCAATTGAGAAATAACGATATATGCGTGAAACTATAATGTGGAGAAATCCACATTTTTTTTCGTACATCAGATTTATAAATTTTATCTGATATACATAGCTTTGCATTAGCAACACATCAATAATAAATTATTGTGTTTTTGCGTCAGTGCAACTAAGGCATTCTATTCACCTGAGGTTTGGCGAATGCCAAGTTTTCTTTATTTGTTTTTTTGCTTGACGAATCGACAAAAACATAGTACATTTAAATACATTAAATCATATAAGAATACTATGAATTAAAGTTGAGGCATGAAAATCCGCAACTTAATAAAAAGAACATCAAGCCGAATAACACTTGTAATTTACGGAGATATCTTTTGTAATAGAATCAATATAGAGAATATTGGGGGTAGAGCTATGTTAAAACAACAACGTTTTGTACCAACGGTTGAGGAACTGTTCGGTAAGGCCGTAAAAGAAGAGAACAAATTTCATTGCTGGAGCTGTTCTGGTGAAATTCTTCAAGATTATCTGTATTGCCCTGGTTGTGGTCAAGAAGCACGTTTCTGCCGCACATGTAAGAATCATGTGGCAGAACATGAAAGTTCTTGTTCACGCTGTACGGATGGTTTTAATTGGTCAATTGAAAAGCGGAAACAGATTACGAAAGATACATTTAAAGATTACGTGGAATTTCGTCTGGGTGGAAAATCTGGTTTTTATGACCGTTACCCAGTGCAGGAAGAAAGACGCGACTTATTTAGAGACTATGTCAAGGAACGCGAAGGGAACTTGTGGACAGTCCGTACCCGTGTAGAGCAAGGGAATGTAACAATCGAACAGATGCGCAAAGTTGTCGACCTAGCCGCTCAATATCAGCTTGGTGACTTACACTGGACCGACCGACAGGGCTTACAATTAACCCATGTCGATGGCCGCGTTTTATTTGAAGTAACGCGCCAGTTAGCAGCAGTCGATTTACACTTATCCCCGCGTGGTGGAACGGTTAGAAACACAGTGGCTTGTCCTGCGTTACCGGAGTGCCGAAATGGGTTAATCTATGCTACTGATTTAGCAAAGCGCCTCAATGAACGATACAAAGACGTTACTGGATTACCACATAAGTTTAAGCTATCCGTAGCAGGATGCCCTAATAGCTGTACACGTGCACAAGCCCACGATATTGGGGTTATGGGTACTCAAGTGATCAAGATTAATAAAGACACTTGTACCGGTTGTGGTCATTGCGCCAATGCATGTAAAGAGGATGCCATTCACATCAGCAATGGCAAAGCCAGTATTGACTACTCTAAATGTGTGGATTGCGGCATGTGTAATCGCGCTTGTCCAACAGGTAGCGCAGAAATTGTGAAAGCTGGCGTTAGTGTGTATATCGGAGGGTGTGGAGGACGTCATCCGCAAAACGGAAAACGTCTCCTAAGAAATGCGGATATTGACGAAATCTTTCCTTGGATTGATGCTGTAATTGTAGAGTGGAAAACTTTCGGGGAGAAGCGCTGGCGCTTAGGACGATGGATTGAGTACGTAGGTTGGGAGCAATTTAAGCAAAAAGTAAACGAGCGCGTACAGGCACAAAAATAGGCGAAATTAGTATATATAGTAACGACGATATAGGCGGAGAGGAGTCGCTAAAGTTGAAACATAGCGTACAACATATTAGCACGGATTTATTGATCATTGGCGGAGGCACCGCAGGATGTTTAGCAGCGATCGAAGCAAAGGAACTAAACCCTGACGTGAAAGTTACTATTTTAGAAAAAGCCAACATTGAACGTAGTGGCTGTCTAGCAGCTGGAATGAATGCAATTAACGCGTATTTGAACCCTGGCGAAACGGCAGAAAGTTTTACGAAATATGTGCGGTATGATGCTTGTGGATTGTTACGTGAAGATCTCGTATTATCGCAGGCGAGGGAGTTCGAATATGTAGTGAAAAAGGTAGAATCTTGGGGTCTACCAATTCTAAAAGATGATAAAGGCAATTATCAGCCACGTGGTCGCTGGAACATTAAGATCAACGGAGAGAAACTAAAACCAATTATTGCGAAAAAAGCATTAGATATGGGCGTAGAAGTTATCAATCGTGCGTTTGCAACGAATTATATTACGGAAAATGGAGTTGTAAAAGGTGCGTTCGCAGCAAGTACGAAGAAAGAAGAGTTCTATGTCATTCAAGCGAAAAAGACAATCATAGCAACAGGTGGAGCAGCAGGCATTTACAAGCCGAACAACACAGCAGACTCGCGTCATAAAATTTGGTATTCACCATTTAATGCAGGTGCGGGCTACGCAATGGGAATCCGTGCTGGTGCGGAGATGACATCATTTGAGCATCGCTTTATCGCGCTCCGCACCAAGGATATTATTTCACCAACGGGAACACTGGCGTTAGGTTTTGGTGCTCCACAAGTCAATGCCAATAAAGAGAAGTTCATGCAGACGAAGTTCGCACATGTTGGTGGAGAAGGCGCACCTACACCGTATCGAGTATATGGACCGACTAAGGAAATGAAAGAGGGCCGCGGCCCTTGTTATATGGACACGACACATTTATCGAAAGAGCAGGCGTATGAGCTGAAGAAGTCATTCTTAGATATGTATCCTGATATTGTTCTGTATTGGGCTGCAAACGGCATAGAGCCTGATCAAGAGCCGATTGAATTACAAGGTACGGAGCCATATATTATGGGTGGACATAACCAAGCTGGGTATTGGATTGATCCAGATCGCAAGACTACGCTTGAAGGGCTTTTTGCAGCAGGTGATGTAGCGGGAGGAGCGCCATTCAAGTTCGTCAGTGGATGTTTTGCAGAAGGGGTAATTGCGGCCCGTAAAGCAATCACCGAACTTGGGGAAGTTGAAGCTAATAGCGCCTCTGAAAATCTGGACGTCGATGCGTTAGCAGAGCAAGAAATAGACAGAGTCTTTGGTCCTCTAGAACGCTATGTAGAAGGTCAAACAGGCGTAACTTATGAGGAAATGGAAGGTCGTCTACAAAAGATCATGGATGAGTACGCAGGCGGTGTTAGCAGCTACTATGAAATGTCAGAGCCACGCTTGAAAATTGCCGAAAAACGTCTCAAGCAACTTAGAAGTCAAATCCCGTTTTTAGTAGCAAAAGACACATTTGAACTGATGAATGTGCATGAAGTTATCGACCGCTTAGATGTGGCAGAAGTCCTTGTGCAACACTTACTGCATCGCAAAGAAACAAGATGGCCAGCATACCAGTCACGTACGGATTACCCAGAGAGAAACGATATGCAGTGGTTGAAGTTCGTGAATTCATATCGCAACCAAGAAGGTGAAATACAAATGGTAGAGCGTCCGTACGAACAAATCGTACCTGGCAATCGTTATTTACCAAGGTAGGAGGATTTGTATGTCAGTAGTAGTCAATCTTCACCGTTGTAATGGGTGTAATAAAGCAGTAGAAAGTCGCTGTGAGACCGTTTGTCCTGGAAACCTAATGACACGAAATCAAGAAAATAAAGCATATATCCGCAGTAAACAAGACTGTTGGGACTGCATGGCATGTGTCAAAGCATGTCCACAACAAGCAATCGAGACGAAGCTACCTTATGAGCTTGCAGGTTATGGGGCGAAGCTTACGCCAAAAACTGAGAAGAATCAGATTGTCTGGAACTTAGAATATCCAGATGGTCGTAAAGATATATTTGTGATTCCTACGGAATCTATCTAAAGGAGACGAACGCAATGACAGAACAAATCCTGCCTCATGGTGGCATATTAATCAATAGAATCGCAGAAGATAAAGATGCATTACTTGCGCAGACGGCTCAAGCATTATCAATCCCAATCGATAGTTGGACATTGTCTGATATCGAAATGATTGCAATTGGTGCCTTTAGCCCACTCACTGGATTCATGGGTTCCGTGGACTATCAAAATGTGCTAGCAAGCATGAGACTGGCAAACGGTCTTCCTTGGAGTATTCCAGTAACATTCGCAGTCGATGAGGCTACAGCGAGCCAAATCAATGTTGGCGATGCAGTACGTCTAGTAAACAAAGAAACAAGTGAGATATATGCCATAATGACAGTAGAAGAAGCATATAATTACGATAAGCAAAAAGAGGCAGAACGCGTATATCTAACGACTGATGAGGCGCATCCAGGGGTAAAAAGACTATATGATCGCGGAGAAATCTATCTAGCAGGACCAATTACACTATTGCAATCAAGAGACGATCGACCATTCTCAGATTATTATTTTACACCAGAACAAACGAGAAAAGAATTTGCTGCGCGTGGATGGAAGACGATCGTAGGTTTCCAGACGCGCAATCCAGTTCATAGAGCGCATGAATATATTCAAAAGAGTGCGTTAGAAATCGTTGACGGATTATTCTTAAATCCATTAGTTGGGGATACGAAAGAAGACGATGTTCCTGCTGATATACGAATGGAAAGCTATGAAGTCCTACTGAAAAATTATTATCCATTACATCGTACATTTTTAGGTATCTATCCTGCTGCTATGCGTTATGCAGGTCCGAGGGAAGCTATTTTCCATGCGATCGTGCGCAAAAACTATGGCTGTACACATTTTATTGTCGGCCGTGACCATGCAGGGGTAGGAGACTATTATGGTACCTATGATGCACAATATATATTCTCTCACTACGATAAGGATGAGTTAGAGATCACGCCATTGTTTTTTGAGCATAGCTTCTATTGCAAAAAATGTGAAGGTATGGCGTCGTTCAAAACTTGTCCGCATACGGCAGAAGATCGCTTAACATTAAGCGGGACAAAAGTAAGAGAATTATTAAGAAATGGGCAAAGACCACCACAACAATTCACGCGACCAGAGGTTGCCGATGTGTTAATAAAAGGTCTATCCTCGTAATTTTTCACTATATTCGATAGCTTTTCAGAAATCATTCGTATGCATTGGAAGGATTTTATAATTATTTTGTTGAAATATATTATGAAATCTTCCGTTTTGTGATAGGATTGAAATAAGGATTTATCTGGAAAGCAGGTTGAATTATGGGTGAATACGAAGTGACAGGGATGTTCAATGACTTTAAAGACCTGATCGATATATTTTTGGTCAGTTTTGTCTTATATAAATTAATAGTTCTCATTCGAGGAACAAGGGCCGTTCAGCTACTGCAAGGGGTAATTGTCATTATTTTGGCAACTGCCCTCAGTAGCTATTTTGAGTTTCGGGCATTAAATTGGTTATTAGATAAGACATTGACAACCTTCTTTTTCGCGATTCCGGTGGTATTTCAGCCAGAGCTACGTCGTGCGCTAGAACAGCTTGGTCGCGGTAGCTTTTTTCGCAGTTCGAATCAAGATGAAGGCTTGCTAGCGGAGACAATTAAAGAAATTGTCACATCGTCTACGTCGTTATCCAAGAATAAAATTGGCGGTCTTATTGTAATTGAGGGAGAATCAGGCCTCAATGATTTTACAGAGACGGGTACTGGATTAGGAGCAGAAGTGAGCTCTCAGTTACTGATCAACATATTCATTCCGAATACACCATTACATGACGGCGCTGTTATTATTCGCAAAGATAAGATTCTTGCGGCTGCATGTTACTTGCCACTGAGTGAAAACCCATTCATCAGCAAAGCCTTAGGCACTCGCCATCGTGCTGCGATTGGAATTAGCGAGCAATCAGATGCCCTTTCGATTATCGTTTCAGAGGAAACGGGACAGATTTCAATTGCATTAAATGGTCAATTATATCGTGATTTAGATGAGAAGTCTCTGCAAGAGAGATTAATGAAACACATGGTAACGCCAAAGACGAAGGCACCTTTCTGGTTAAGGAGGATGTCTAAGAATGGATAAATGGCTACAGAGTAATATGTTTGCGAAGATTTTTGCCGTTATGCTAGCTGTTCTCTTATGGCTAGTCGTCAACGCCGATGACGGAACGGTCCAGCCAAGTGTGACTGAGCATGAGTATAAGGTACCGATTACATATCTCTATGATGATACGCAGTTCGCGATCATGGTAGAAACAGAAAACGTAGATATTTTGCTACGGGGACACCCTTTAGACATCCGTAGAGTCTTTCCAGGTTCGCTGAAAGTTGTAGCCGATGCCATGGAATTAGAGCAAGGGACTCATACTCTGCAATTACAGTTAGAAGGAATTCCGACAGGTGTGCAAGCATCAATTCATCCAGCAGAGGTGACGATAGCTCTTGATCGTAAGACAACAGTAGAGATGCCGGTCCAGATTGTTCTACAAGGGGTTGTTGCACCTGGGTTTACCGTTGGTCAACCGATCATCTCTCCGAGCAGAATCTTTGTCACGGGGACAGAGGAGAACTTAGAGAGAATCCAATCGATTACTGCCCAGATTGTAATTCAGGATGCAAGGGCGGCCATAGAACAAACAGTAAGAGTTCGTGCGTTTGATGCACAAGGCAATGAAGTACAAGTAGACATTAACCCAGCGGTGGTCGATGTAACGGTACCAGTCTCAAGTCCATTTAAAGAACTGCCACTGAATTTGCATTACGAAGGTTACCCTGCGCAAGGGTTTAGCGTGAGTCGTGTCTTGCCATCACTCGAAGCGGTTACCATTTTTGGGCCACAGGAAGAAATCGATCGTTATGAGTACTTCCCTGTACCAATAATTTCAATTGAAGGATTATCACAAACGTCAACAGTTGACAAGCAATTGCCGGTCTTAGAAGGAGTCACACAGATTCAGCCGGAATCGATTTCTTTTACTGTGGAAGTCGTCGCGTCAGAAACTAGAAGACTAGAGAACATCCCGATATTGATGAACGGCTTAGGGGATAATATAAACGTCAAAATGGAATTGCAGAATCTTGATGTCTCATTTGAAGCGGCACCAGAGCGTTTGAAAAACCTCAAAAAAGAAGATATTCAAGTCTTCATCGACGTAAGCAATAAGACCTTGGGAGAACATGTGATTCCAATTCAAATTGTTACCCCTAGATTTGTAAAACCATTTGACTTACAGACCAATGAAGTAAAAGTAACGATTGAACGGAGATAGGTGATTGTAGTATGTTGAAAATATCAAATATAAAACTTCCAATAGGGCATGATTCACATGCCCTTCTTCATGCCATCATAAAGGAGTTGAAAGTCAATAAAGAACAAATTCAGCAGTATCAAATATTGAAACGATCACTCGATGCGCGTAAGAAAGATCAATTGCATTTTGTATACCAAGTCGTAGTTACTTGTCAGGATGAACGAAAAATTCTTCAGAACAAACGGTTGAAAAACATAGAACCATATCAAGAAACAACACCGATTTCACTTAATATCGGGGATAAGCCTATGCAACATCGTCCAGTAATAGTTGGGAGCGGCCCAGCGGGACTCATGGCCGGGATTATCCTAGCAGAATACGGATATCGCCCAATCATCCTCGAACGAGGAAAAGATGTAGACCGCCGCGCTAAAGATATTGATGAGTTTTGGCAGACAGGAAAGCTCAATCCAGAGTCGAATATTCAATTCGGTGAAGGTGGCGCGGGGACCTTTTCTGATGGAAAGCTTACGACTAGAATTCGTGACACAAGAATTGATCATGTGTATGATTACTTAATAAAAGCAGGTGCCCCAGAGGAAATTAGTTATATCAATAAACCGCACATCGGAACAGACATCCTTCGTAACGTAGTAAAGAGCCTACGGGATATGGTATTGAATGCCGGAGGGGAAATTCGCTTTGAACATAAAGTAGTAGATATCGAACTTGAGAATCAAAAAGTAGTAGGAGTACATGTACATGCCTCTGACAAGCATGAAACGACATATATAGAGACGAATCACGTGATACTAGCGATTGGTCATAGCGCGAGGGATACATTCCATATGCTGAATGAGAAGAATGTAGCGATGGACCCGAAAAGTCTCGCCATAGGTGTTCGGATTGAACATCCTCAGACAATGGTGAACCAATCGCAGTATGGTGAATATTATGATCATAAAGATCTAGGCGCAGCAGAATACCAGCTCGTCCGTAAGAAAGATGAATCACTAGACCGAACTGTCTACTCTTTTTGCATGTGCCCAGGAGGAATCGTGGTTGCGGCGGCATCAGAGGATGGCGGTGTTGTCACCAACGGTATGAGCTACCATGCGCGGGATCTACAAAACGCCAATTCTGCATTAGTGGTCAACATTGACCCTGAAGACTATGGGTTTCAGCCAGGAAAATCCCCTTTACTTGGGTTAGAATATTTGAGAAAATGGGAAAGGCAAGCCTATGAAGTTGGGGGTCGTAACTTCTTTGCACCGGCCCAGCTTGTTCGTGATTTTTTGGAGGGGCAGCCGACCACAGACTTATCGCAATCAAGCGTAATACCCTCGTATAAACCGGGTGTCACACCCGCTGACCTGCGGGAATGTCTACCTGAGTTCGTAATCGACGCCTTGAAACAAGCAATCCGTGATTTTGGTAAACGAATGCCTGGTTTCGATTTTGGCGATGCAATATTGACGGGGATAGAAACTCGAACGTCTTCGCCATTGCGTATTCACCGTAAGGAATCGGGAGAGTCAATCAATACTGCGGGATTGTACCCCACAGGGGAAGGTGCTGGATACGCTGGTGGAATCATAAGTGCGGCCGTAGACGGTTTGAAAATAGCAGAATCAATGATCCAGTCTTACTCGAACCAATCGTTTCAATAATGGAACCCAAATAGTCAAGATGGATAATGGGACTTCGGCAACACTAGGGAAATAAAGAACGTTAGATACATGTATTGGTGTAGAGCAATAAATGCAAAATATAATTCTCGGAAAATGTAGGATAGTGTTCGGATAAGTAGGATGGGATTCGGTGAAATGTAAGGTATAATTTGGAATAAGTAGGTTAGATTTTAGAAAGTAGTAGGTGACAATATGGGAGTATTTTTTGGAACAGATGGAATCCGCGGCGTTGCGAATCAAGAACTGACACCTGAGCTAGCATTTCGTTTGGGAAAAGCTGCAGGTCATGTATTATGCAAAGAAGCTAAAGGGTGTAGCATCATTATCGGCAAAGATTCTAGGCTTTCAAGTGATATGTTGGAAAATGCATTAGCATCAGGACTGATGTCTGTAGGTGTTAACATATTAAAGCTGGGACTTGTACCTACACCCGCAGTATCATTTTTAGTGCAACATTATCAGGCATTGGCTGGGGCGATGATTAGTGCATCACATAACCCGTATCCAGACAATGGCATTAAGCTGTTTAATCACTTAGGACTTAAACTCTCAGAAGCGCTAGAGGAATCCATCGAACAATACTTAATCGACGATGCATTGTATCAACAGATTCCGCGTCAGACCCATGATAAGATTGGCAAATGCAGATACATCCACGATGGAGTAGACATCTACGCTAACCATCTAAAGTCGACAGTTAGTAGCTCGTTTGCAGGTATGAAAATTGTCTTAGATTGCGCCAATGGATCTGCCAGTGAGCTAGCACCGAAGATATTTGCTGCACTCGGTGCAGAGATTATCTGTCTATTTAATCAACCGACTGGCATTAACATTAACGCAGATTGTGGGTCTACCCATATTCAAGAATTGAAGAACAGTGTGTTTGAAGTACAAGCTGACATAGGATTCGCGTTTGATGGGGATGCTGATCGCTTAATCGCGGTCGATTCTTTAGGGAATATAGTGGATGGCGACTATATCTTAGCGATTTGCGGCAAAGATATGAAGGAACGCGGAAAGCTTGTAGATAACACAGTAGTTACTACAGTAATGGCGAACATGGGCTTGTTCGTGGCAGTAGAGGAGCTACAAATCCGTACTGACCAAACCAAAGTCGGTGACAAATATGTGCTAGAAGCAATGATACAACATGGATATACTTTAGGTGGAGAACAGTCAGGGCATATTATATTCCTTGAATATGGTAAAACAGGCGATGGGATTTTAACGGCATTACAGATTGCTGATTTAGTCGTACGTAAGAAGAAGCCGTTACATGAGTTGTGCCAAGTTATGCGCAAGTACCCGCAATTGTTAGTGAACATTCGTGTCAATGATAAGGATGCATTACACACCAACCCTGCAATTAAAGAAGCGATTGTTAAGAATGAGCAAAAGCTAGGGAATAGCGGACGCGTGTTAGTCCGTCCGTCGGGTACAGAACCTTTAGTAAGGGTTATGGCGGAAGGTCCAGATGAAGAACAGTTGCTATTGATTGTCAATGAAATTGTAGATGTAATTAAGAAAGAATTAGTATAGGGCGAAATAAGAGCAACTAGAGTTCAGGTGTAGTAAAAGCTCTGTCTGAACTAAGTTTCTTTAGAATATGTGATAAGAAAACCAGGTTATTATGGTGCAAGATACGCCATTGATACCCGGTTTTTTGCATTTCATACATTGATTTCTACCATTCGGACAATTTTTATCACAAAGTGCGGGAATTATCGTATTGTTATAATACAGAAACAAAATAATATTAAGTGTTCCAATGAAAAATTAAAAATATAAGGGTACAAACAAATAAATATAGCACATTTTAGAAGGAGACAACACGATGAAAACGAATAAAAATAGATGGCTCATCGCATTTTCAGCTATCTCAATTCACCTCTCTATTGGCGCAGCATACGCATACAGTGTATATAAGATTCCTATCCATGATAGTTTGGGCTGGAGTATGACTGAAATTACCCTTGCTTTTACGCTTATGATGGCACTTGCTGGATTATCTGCTGCTTTTTTTGGTAGTTTTGTAGAAAATATGGGCCCACGGAAGTCGACTATTACAGCTGCCGTGCTATTTAGCATTGGACAAGCAGGTGCTGGAGTCTCAATTGCAGTGGATTCACTGGCACTTTTTATCCTCACTTATGGTCTACTCAGTGGCCTTGGTTTAGGGATTGGCTATATTGCTCCTGTATCTACGCTAGTGAAATGGTTTCCAGATCGTAGAGGATTTGCGACGGGAATGGCAGTTTTAGGATTTGGGGCTGGGGCACTTTTAACAGCACCAGTAGCTGCAAAGTTGATATTGGCAGTGGGTATCTCGAATACATTTTACATTCTTGGTGCTAGTTATTTTGTAATTATGATCTTGGGTGCTTCTTACATAGCACCTCCACCAGAAGGGTGGATGCCGAAGGGAATGCAGGACGCTATCGCATCTGGAAGAAGAGCAAAAATAGCAGATTTAGCACAATTAACGCAAAGAGAAGCAGTTCGAACCAAACGTTTTTGGATGTTATGGGCTATGATGCTTGTTAACACCTCTGCCGGGATTATGATGATTTCTGTAGCTTCCCCAATGGCTCAAGAAGTTGTTGGATTATCTGCTGTAGCAGCAGGAACAATGGTTGGATTTATGGGCCTCTTTAATGGGGGAGGTAGACTCCTGTGGGCGACCATCTCTGACTATATTGGACGACGTCACATATACATGATATTCTTTGTGTTACAAATTTTAGCGTTTATCACGCTTACGATGACAACAAATGCGATTTTGTTCCAGCTGCTTATATTGATTGTTGTGAGCTGTTATGGTGGCGGGTTTTCCAACCTACCTGCTTTTATTGCAGATATGTTTGGCGTAAAAAGGCTAGGTGCTATTCATGGCTATCTGCTAACAACATGGTCTATGGGAGGAATTCTAGGACCGCTATTAGTGTCAATTATTAAGGAGCAAACGGGTAGTTACCTTCCTGTATTCTATCTTTTTACCGCCTTGATGTGTGTGTCACTCATGATTTCTATCTTTCTTAAAGCCGACATTAAGAAACTGGAAGCAGCAAATAAAGAAAAGCAATTGCTTGCAAATGCTGCCTAGAAAAGGCGACTGGATTTTAAAGGCGTTACAAATCGCAGATAATTTTAATTTATCCATAATTATCGTCAATGAAATTGTCGATGTAGTGAATTAGAAATTAGCGAAGCATAATAGTAATATGAAATACAAATCATAAGACAAGCTAAAGCAGCGAATTAGATTATCTTGCTGCTTTTTTTAATTCTGAAAAATAAACGTATAGTTAAATTTCTTGCTTGTAATATTTTGACACTCAATAAACTTAGTAATACTATGTATTTACAGGGATTTTTAAAGCAATATAAATGCATATGAATAATTGTTAAGGAGGATTTGAAAATGAATAAACAATGGAAGAAAACGAATGTTTTAGCTAAGATGTGTATTGTTGGGTTACTTGTCAGTTTGCTATTTGTAGGCTGTGCTCCAAGACATAATACGGACCATCAACCAGACCCAGAATCAGTATTCTCAGAAGAAACAATGTACATAGCAACTAAGAACACATCTAGAATTGTGGGTTCCAGTGCTGAAGAAATATCGATCTCTACGTCAAGAATGATATGGCCTTCTACGAATACAGGAACAAGACCGAATGTTGTACTGGTAGCCCCAGTGGAGAGTTGGCAGGCACAACTGATAGCTTTGAACTTGGTTCATCATCCAAGTGATGGTCCGCTTCTAGTCACGAGTCAGTCAGATATATCGGATTCAATTATGAATGAGCTAATGAGACTCAATCCATTAGGAGCCGAAGATGGCACACAAGTAATTGCGGTAGGCATGGAAGACACTGCAGTTGAACTACTTGCTGGACATTTTCAGGTGTACACAATAAATGCTGATAATATTTTTGGACTTGCTAGAGAAATTGATACATATTACGCTGAGATAAGCGGAGAGTTACCGCTGTCCGTAATCATATCGACGGCAGAAAATGCAGCGTACGCATTGCCGGCAGGAGCTTGGATATCCCACATGCCAGAACCACTATTATATGTGACGCAAGCAGACGTCCCAGGGGAAACGCGTGAAGCGTTAGAAAAACGCCAAGGGAAAGCAAACATATATCTATTAGGTCCTGAAGATGCAATCAACCCTACTGTAGAGGATGTTCTTCGACAATACGGAAGTGTTGTTAGGATAGCAGGGGATAATCCAATCACCAATTCTATAAAATTCGCACAATACTATGACCAACAAACAGGTTTTGGCTGGAATATATCGAAACCAGGACATGGTATAATCTTAGCAAATAGTCAATTTTCACAAGAATCAATTGCTGCATCAGCACTCGCTCATCGTGGAAAACATGCTCCGATGCTGCTGACGGAAGCTGGTCAGGCACCTAAACAATTGTCAGCGTATCTAGGAGAATTGAAACCTTTGTTTCAACAGACACCAACAGAAGGACCGTATAACCACCTTTACATTGTGGGATTGACAAATTGGATTAGCTGGGAGCAACAAGGCGACTTAGATCATCTCGTTGAAATAGAATCAGCTGATGGGGAAGGCCATGGAGCCCATGGTAATAGAGAAAATCAAAACACAAATCAGCATCCGATGAATAATGGAACAATGAATCATTAATGACCAGAAATAGTACTATTGCACAAAAAGCAAAAATGCGGCATACTGTAATGTATGCCGTTTTATATTGCTAGTAGATTTTTATGTATGTCAATAGCGCCAGGACTGAATATTCAGTTGACGAGGTGAAGGTGATCGAACAATTCGGCGGATGCCTTCCAGTATTAGCCTATGCTGCAAGAGATGAACGAAAAACATTGGGCGACCAGTGGATACAAGGGACTCTCAAGGCTAAGTCTAACTAAGCTCACAACGGCAAAATCTGCTTTGAGAGGAGCTTTTTTTATGTGTGGTATTGTAGGGTACATCGGGCATCAACAAGCCCAAGAAATTTTAGTCAATGGTTTAAAGAAATTAGAATACAGAGGATATGACTCAGCTGGTGTGGCAATTGACGTCGGTGATTGTATCGTTGTAACGAAATCTGTTGGGCGCCTGAAGAACCTTGAATCAAAGGTTAGCGAGAACAAATTAATCGGATGTCGCGGTGTAGGTCACACTCGTTGGGCAACCCATGGTCGTCCGTCGGATGAAAACAGCCATCCACACTTTGATTGCACTGGTAAAATAGCAGTTGTGCACAATGGTATTATTGAGAACTATGCAGAACTTCGCGCAGAATTAAAGGCGCTTGGTCATGAGTTTAAATCCGAAACAGATACAGAAGTAATCGCGCATCTGATGGAAGAGCTTTTTAATGGCGATATACTTGAGACTTTTCGCTTAGCCCTTTCTCGCCTAGAAGGATCTTATGCGACAGCAGTTATTTCTGAATACGAGAAAGATAAGATTATTGTAGCGCGTAAAGACAGCCCACTAGTGATCGGGCTTGGAATTAATGAGAATTTTATTGCTTCGGATATTCCAGCTATATTGGAGTATACCAGAAATGCTTATATATTAGATGATCATGAGATTGCTGTTTTGACAGCAGATCATGTACAAATTTATGATGAATCAGGCATCCCGATAGTGAAAGAAGTATTTGAAGTAAAATGGGATGCAGTTGCCGCGGAAAAAGGTGGCTATGACCACTTCATGCTCAAAGAAATCGATGAGCAACCAAAGGCCCTTAGAGATACATTAAGAGGCCGCATTGATGAAAGCCAAAGAAAAGTTCGTCTAGATGAAGTGAAATTAACAGCGAAAGAACTTCAAGATATCCAAAAAATTCATATCGTAGCATGTGGAACAGCCTACCATGCAGGACTTGTAGGGAAATACGCGATTGAAAAATTAGTTCGTATCCCTGTGGAAGTGGAAGTTGCATCAGAGTTCCGTTATCGTGATCCGATTATTAATGATAAGACATTAGTATTAGTCATTAGCCAATCAGGAGAAACAGCGGATACCTTAGCAGCGCTAAGACTAGGCAAATCTTCTGGAGCAAGAGTAGCGGCTATTACGAATGTTGTAGGTAGTTCTGTAGCTCGTGAAGCAAATGACGTCATCTACACTTGGGCGGGTCCAGAAATCGCTGTAGCATCAACAAAGGCATATACTACACAGCTATTAGCAATATATTTACTAGCAGTTTTCATGGCTGAGAAACGTAATACTATTTCTGTGCAAGATCGTGTGGAAATCCTGCAAGCACTGCAAATGATCCCAGAGCAAGCAGCACAGCTTGTTGCTGCTAAGGACCGTGCGAAAGAAGTGGCAAAAGGTGTTGTTGATTGGAATAGCGCATTCTTTATTGGCCGTGGCATGGATTACACCGTTGCATTAGAAGGTGCACTAAAGCTAAAGGAAATCTCCTATATCCACGCAGAAGCATATGCTGCTGGTGAGTTAAAACATGGAACAATTGCTTTAATAGAAGATGGGATTCCAGTCATTAGCTTACTGACACAACCGGATGTATATGAGAAGACAATGAGTAACGTCATAGAAGTGAAAGCCCGTGACGCGAAGATTATAGCAGTGGTCAATGAAGGTGATATGAAAGCAGCGGATGTAGCGGACGAAATGATTACGATTCCGAAAACGCACCCGCTTCTAACACCAATCTTATCTGTTATCCCATTACAGCTGCTTGCCTATTATGCATCAATACTACGCGGGAATGACGTAGATAAGCCAAGAAACCTAGCGAAATCAGTAACAGTAGAATAAATACGGATCTCTATAGAATTAAATTGTTGTTCCTTTGCCAATAAGTTCCTACCCGTGTAATTCAGTCGGTATCTGATGTAATTCAGTTGGTATCAAGGCACCATAAGAACACCACAAGAACCAGTGTAGCGTATCTCTAAATACGCCCCGCTGGTTCTTTTTCTTATTTACTCCTCATTTTGTGTTGGGAGATCAATTTGGTCAGAGAATTTGTCTAACAAATTAATCGTATCAACTAAATGATTATTAAAAATTTGACGTGCAACAGAGAGGAGGTCAACAATCATAGGGTCACGTAAGGAATAAATCACACGGTTCCCTTCTTTCGTTCCTGTAACAATATTTTTTCCTCTGAGAATCGTTAATTGTTGTGAAACCGCGGAGCCTTCGCTACCTGCAAGATTCTGAAGTTCATTTACGCTTTTATCTCCTTCAGCCAATAACTCAAGAATTTTTATCCTAAGTGGATGGGCAAGTGCTTTGAAAAATTCTGCTTTAAATTGTTGCATCTCCAGGTTCATAGAATTCCCTCCCGTATTATGTTCAATAGGATCTTATTTGTTCTTCTGTCGTTTTACTAGCATCAGATAAAACTTCACATTCCCTAAAAGTAAAATGCTTACAACCAAGGCATTTATCTTTGTCTAAGTGTAATAATGCATAATTAATGGCATCTCCAGTATGATCAAAAAAGCGATCTTCACCAATCAATTGAGATAGACCGGTTTTGGTTAATACTTTTTTTGGCTGGGTACTTAATTCGGATATTAAAACAATTCCGTGTTTTGAAAAGTTACGTACAATACTTGATAAATTCGATTCTCCGGTTGCATCTATAAAAGGAACTTTTCCCATCCTTAATAAAAGGACTTTAGGTCTGTAATTAATGGTATTCATGATACTATGTTCAAAAGTTTGAGCTGCACCAAAAAATAATGGCCCCTCCACATCATAAATACTTATTTGTGGACAATCATGAGAATCTGTCACAATCTGGGGTTCTACTTTACCCTGTTTGTTTTCAGGATTAGGTAAAACCTTAGTGGTTACCATTATATCACTCATTCTTTTCGTGAAGATGATGACTGCTAAGACTAGGCCTACTTCAACTGCCAAAGTAAGATTGAAAAATACTGTGAATAAGAACGTAACGACTAAAACAAGCGAATCCTCTGTTTTAGTTTTCAATAAATGCAAAAATACATGATGTTCACTCATATTCCATGCAACAATCATTAATATCGGTGCCATACTCGCCAAAGGGATTCTTGAAGCATAGGGAGCAAAAAGTACAAGAATAATAAGAACTACGATCCCATGAATCACTCCTGATATTGGAGAAATAGCCCCATTTTTAATATTCGTAGCAGTTCTTGCGATAGCGCCCGTTGCAGGAATACCACCGAAAAAGGGTGTTATCATATTAGCGAGCCCTTGACCAATCAATTCTCTGTTACTGTTATGTTTGGTACTTGTCATGCCATCAGCAACCACGGCAGATAAAAGTGATTCAATGGAACCAAGCATTGCAATAACAAATGCAGGACCAATAAGTTTTTGAATTTGCTCCAATGAAAAATCAGGTATTTTAAAATTCGGGAGATTACTAGGAATATCACCAAAAGTTGAACCGATGGTTGCTACATGACTTGGATATAAAAAACTGGCAACTAGAGTTGATAAAATAAGCCCGATAAGTGGCCCTGGTATCTTTGGAAAAAACTTAGGCGTATAAATTACAGTTATTAAACAAACGACAGCAGTGAAAAAACTATATAGGTTTATGCTACTGATACTTGCAATTATTTCATTAAGATTTTTAATGAAATATTCATGTTTTTCAACACCGGTAAGTCCTAAGAAATTTGGAATTTGACCCACAAAAATAATAACTGCTATCCCTGACGTAAAACCAATTGTAACTGGCTTAGGAATAAACTTAATGAGGGAACCTAATTTAAATAGACCCATCAGAAACAAAATAATCCCGGCCATAAAACCCGCAATCAATAAGTTTTCATATCCGTATGTCATAACAATACCAAATAATATAGGAATGAAGGCGCCGGTTGGTCCACCAATTTGATATTTTGATCCTCCAAACAATGAAATTAAAATTCCGGCAATTATGGTTGTGTAGATCCCGTATTCTGGTTTAACCCCCGATGCAATTGCAAAAGCCATCCCTAGAGGTATGGCAATAATCCCAACTACAATCCCAGAGATAACATCCCGTTGGAGTGAATGAATGGAGTAATCCTTGTATCTACCTTTGAAATTTAATTTATACTGCATATACACCCTTCTTTAATTATATATTCGTATATCTGATTATTTGAATATACCATACTACGAATTTACTCCGATTTGTTAACGTTGTCAAAACAATTTTAGAGGGAGTTGGGGAGATCAAGTAATTTTAGAAGGTGAAATAAATTACAGCCAAATTGTATTAGTAGTAAAATAAGCTGTAGGTTGCCTTCCTTGCAATCATTGGCAAAAGAGTATAATCTGAATATATCTGGCCAAAGGAGGAAGATATGTCTAGTATCCATGATTATCGCAAAGCTATTCACACTTACAGAGACCAAGAGGTAATTTATAAGAAGCAATTAGACACGGTAAGTCATATTCGATTAGGAATATTTCTAGTGGGAGCGGCTATCGTTGGCTACTTTTCGTGGATGAACGAGAATGTAATTGCATTATTATTGCTTGGTATATTTACTATGGCCTTTCTATGGGCAGTGATTCGCCACAACCTAGCGAAGAAGCAGTTAAACAGAATCCGTTGCAAAATTACAATCAATAATCAATACATCGATCGAACTAATGGCAATTGGATTACTTTTAAAGATGCCGGTAACGATTTTGTGCAACCGAGTCATCCCTACACTAGTGATTTAGATATCTTTGGGCAGAAATCTTTGTTCCAATGGATGAACGTAGCGAGTACCTTTGTTGGAAGGACTATATTACGCAATTACTTACTGAATTCAGAGAAAGATGCTCAAGCTATCACTGAACGCCATAGTGCCGTGCAAGAACTTGCTGAATCATTCGAATTCGCACAGGAACTACAATGTGAGGGCATGCTCGGGGAAAACATAAATGACAATCCAGAACCCTTATTGTCCTACATAGAAAATCCGAAAACTATGTTTCCTAACGAAAATTGGAGGTTCTTATTTTATGCATTACCTGTCGCAACAATCGTATCGATTGTACTAACGGTTTTGCGAGTTCCTTATTTCGAATATATCGCTCTGGCGATGCTTGTGGTTCAAGTAGCATTAACGGCAATTGGTTTCGCGCGAGTCTCTGAAGTACTCAGCACAATCTATGACTGCAAAAGCAGCATTGAAGCATACAGTAACATTATTCATTTAATTGAGAAGGAAAAGTTCCAATCTGCACATCTCAATAAGATACAGTCGAATGTGCGTAGTGGGAAGCAAACAGCGTCATCGCAGATTATCCAATTATCGAAGTTAGTCGATAGGATCGACATGAGACATAGTGCTTTTTTGTATTTTATTCTTAATACGCTGTTCTTATGGGATTACCATTGTGTATTCGCATTAGAAAATTGGAAACGCGAGAATAGGCATCAAATCAGAAAATGGCTAGAGACGATTGGCGCCATAGAAGCCCTTTCAAGCCTCGCAGTCATTAAGAGAATTCAACCAAACTGGAGTTATCCAAAAATTTATGAATCAAACGATGCAACGAACGGGAATAACCGACAGGCAACGAAGGATATAAGAATCATAGCGGGGGAAATGGGTCACCCACTGATTGTAGAAGAAAATAGAGTTTGTAATGATTTCTCCATTCAAAATCATCTAGGCATAGTCACTGGCTCTAACATGTCTGGGAAGACAACTCTGCTACGAACGATTGGGATTAATCTTGTACTAGCGTATGCCGGCGCGCCCGTATGTGCGAAGAAGTTCGAATGCTCCATGATGGATATCTTCACTTCCATGCGCATTACTGATGATTTAAACAGCGGTATTTCATCCTTTTACGCGGAACTCCTACGAATTAAGACAATCATCGAGTACGTGAATGAAGAGAAACCGATGCTTTTCCTAATTGACGAGATATTCCGAGGTACGAATTCCCAAGATAGAATCATCGGAGCGAAAAATGTTCTGGTGAATCTTTCGAAAGATTGGGTGATTGGTTTAATTTCCACCCATGACTTTGAATTATGTGATTTAGAGCATGACAAGAAAGTTAAGATTGAGAACTATCATTTCACAGAACACTATATCAATAATGAAATCAAATTTGATTACAAGCTTAGAAAAGGACGTTGTCGAACAACGAACGCCAAGTATCTTATGAAAATGGTTGGGATACAGTTCCTAGACGAGCGTCAACTCTAACAATGGATACATACACTTGACCTAAGCATAAAGGCCCAACAAGGGTCTTTTTTTGTGCGCGAAATTTGTCGAAATATGACGAAATCGTGATTGACAAACTATATACTAGTAAAATATAATGACCGTATAAAGAGGTGAGTAAGAACTTACTCACCCTGCGAAATTCACTAGGATAGGGGGATGTCAGATGGTCAACTCAGTACTACATAGAAGAGAAACGCTACTCTTTACAACGATTGATGTAATTAACGAATATGGCATCCAAAATGTTTCTACGAAGGAAATTGCTCGTAGGCAGAAAGTCTCAGAAGCAACTGTGTTTAAACATTTCAAGACTAAGCATGATTTGCTAAACGCAGTGCTAGATTACTACGTGCAATATGATGCGGATTTAATAGAATCGACGAAAGATAGAATGGATAACCCTTTAGATGCGTTACGGTTTTACATATCCGCTTACAGTATCTACTACGAGAACTATCCAGCAATTACAGCAATCAACCAGTCCTACGATATTATGACATGCGACGAAGAGCTAGGGAAACGAATTAAAGCTATCTACAATCAGCGCTTGAACATGATTGAGCAAATCTTTATTGCAGCAAAAGCGGCCAAGCAAATCGATGAAAATGTCAATACAGAAATGTTAGCTGACATTACATGGGGGACTTGCCAGACGATTAACCTGAAATGGAGACTTAATGATTACGGTTTTTCATTAAACAAGTACACGATAGAATCGTTAGAAATGATTATACAAGCCTTTGTGGCAAAAAATTAAAGAGGAAGAGAGTGGTAGTAATGGCGAGAGTTTTAGTAGTGGATGACGCAGCATTTATGAGAATGTCGATTCGCACAATGTTAGAGAGAAATGGCTATGAAGTAGTGGGAGAAGCGGAGAACGGAGCGGTTGGGGTGAAGAAATATCAAGAACTGCAACCGGACATTGTAACCATGGATATTACAATGCCAGAAATGACGGGACTTGAAGCGTTAATTGAGATTCGAAAAATTGACCCACAAGCTAAGGTCGTCATGGTATCTGCTATGGGACAACAAACGATGGTGAAAGATGCGATAATTAACGGCGCTAAGTCCTTCATAGTGAAACCATTCCAAGAAGAACATGTGGTACAAACATTTCAATCGATTTTAGGTAAATAAAAGCCAATGAATTAAAGGAGGTGACGTAATGTCAGAGCAATTCAGTAACGACTCCATGCTCGATATGTACCTATCGGAAACGACACAGAACATTGATCAACTAGAGAATTGTATCTTATCGAGTGAGAAGGCTAGCTGTTATTCCGACGAAGCGATTAACGAGATTTTCCGTAACATGCACTCGATTAAAGGCTCATCGGCCATGATGCTTTTCGATAATATAGCAAATCTTGCCCATTCTGTAGAGGATGTAGTCTTTTACTTAAGAGAGAAGAAACCGGAAAATCTTGATTATTCTACTCTATCGGATTTAGTACTAGAAAGCGTAGATTTCATGAAAGTAGAACTGCAAAAGGTCAAGAATAGCGATCCAGTGGATGGCGACCCATCGATACTCATCGGAAATATTAAAGACTTTCTTGAAGTACTCAAGCAACTCAATCCTTCTTCACATGAACCCGAGAAACCGGCCTCTACTAGGAAACAGAACTATTATATACCACAAGCTGCTCCAGTATCTCCAGCACTGAATTCATTAGGCGGTAAAACATATCATGCCACTATTCATTTTACAGAAGGCTGTGAGATGGAGAATATACGGGCGTACTCAATCGTTCACAACCTTAAGGATATTACACAGGACATAATTTACCATCCTGAGGATATTATAGAGAATTTCGACACGATACAGATGATTCGTGAGCAAGGTTTCTCCATCTGGTTTAAGACAGATAAGTCTTACGAAGAAATGAAAGAGCTATTAAACCAGACAATCTTCTTACGGGAATTGCATTTCGAAGAAGTAGTCGATTTCGATTTTTCCACATCAGAAGAAACCAATTCGATGGCAGATATAGAAGCCGATGATATTTTGAAAGCGCCATTGATTACACAGAAAGTGAAAGTTAGTACAACAAAGCAAGAAGCAACGAATCTCAACCATGGTGCAGGCAATACAGCTGGCAATACAAGTATTATAAGTGTCAATGTCTTAAAACTGGATAAGCTAATGGATTTAGTAGGTGAAATGGTCATTGCAGAAGCTATGGTTACGCAAAACCCTGACCTCAAAGGCCTCCAATTAGACAACTTCTATAAAGCATCCCGTCAATTAGGAAAAATCATCAACGAAGTACAAGATACTGTCATGTCTATACGAATGGTTCCCCTGTCTATGACGTTCCAAAAAATGCACCGCATTGTACGCGACATGAGTAAGAAATTAGATAAAGAAATCAAGCTCAAGCTGATTGGTGAAGAAACGGAAGTCGATAAGAATATTATCGAACAAATATCAGACCCTCTCATGCATCTTGTACGTAACTCTATCGACCACGGGATTGAGAGCAAGAACGACCGTGTGAAAAATGGGAAATCCCAAGCCGGTACCATTACCCTTGAGGCTAAAAACGCTGGCAGCGATGTAGTTGTACTCGTGAAAGATGATGGAAAAGGGTTGAGTAAAGAGAAGATTCTTAAAAAAGCAAGAGAAAATGGAATTTTATCAAAACCTGAACATGAAATGACAGATAAAGAAATCTACAACTTAATCTTCCTTGCCGGTTTTTCTACTAAAGAGAAAATCGACGAGTTCTCTGGGAGAGGGGTTGGGATGGATGTTGTCGTGAAGAATCTAGAGGCCGTCGGTGGTTCGGTTTCCGTCGATAGCACTCCCGGAAAAGGATCCGTTATCACGCTCAAGATTCCATTAACTCTAGCAATTATCGATGGCATGAATATCCGTGTTGGTAGTTCTTCTTATACGATACCAACGACAACTATCAAAGAATCCTTTAGATCTCGCGAAGAGGATATCATTAAAGACCCTGATGAAAATGAAATGATAATGGTGCGCGGCGAATGTTACCCAGTCCTTCGATTGCATGAACACTATCAGGTGAGGACGGAAATTACTAGCTTCACTGAGGGAATTTTAGTGATGGTAGAGCAAGACAACCGAACACTGTGTATCTTTGCAGATCAGTTACTAGGACAGCAGCAAGTAGTAGTAAAAGCCCTACCGAACTACATCAAGAATACAAAGAAGATTCGCGGGCTCGCTGGTTGCACAGTACTCGGAGATGGAAGCATTAGCTTAATATTAGATATTGGCGAATTAACGAACGCAAGAAACTTGCAACAAAATGGTTGATTGAAAAAGGGGGAGAGAAAATGAAGGAAGTCTTAGAGCATGACATGTTGGAAGAGGAAGAGGATACCCAGAAAGATAAATTTTTGACCTTTATCTTAGGCAAGGAATCCTACGGATTAGAGATAAAGCACGTTACGGAAATTATCGGAATTCAAGCAATTACGGATGTACCAGAGTTACCGGAATACATTCGCGGGATTATCAATTTACGAGGGAAGATTATCCCTGTAATGGACGTGAGACTACGTTTCAAGAAACCATTCCTTGAATATAACGATCGCACCTGCATTGTTGTTATCGATATCCATGACATTTCCATCGGACTAATCGTAGATGGCGTATCAGAAGTTATCAACATTCCTAGCACAGAAATCGTTGCCCCACCAGATGTGAGTAAAGGTAGTAATAAATACATTAAAGGTATAGGCAAGGTTGGCAGTGAAGTGAAACTAATTCTTGATTGTGAAAAACTATTAAATGAGAACGATGCAGAAAATCTATCAAATATTCGATAACGGAGGAATGAAAAATGACCTGGTTTAAAAATCTAAACATTCGTACGAAACTTATATCGTGCTTTATCGTATTGGCAATATTAACAGGAATCGTTGGTTTTATTGGGATTTACGACATGGGGAATATCAATGACCGTGGCGATGAGATGTACTATAATAACTTCTTGCCGGCACAAAGATTAGCGGAAATGAATGCTGGTACACAGACAATTAGAGCCGATATGCTGTTAATGCTTTATGAAAGAGATATGACTAAATTCCAGTACCGTGTGGATGAAATTAATAATATTGTTGCACGCAATAATGAAATATTAGACGAGTATGAAAAGACGATCATAACAGAGAAAGAAAGAGATTTATACGACGATTTGCGTGCGGACTTGTTAGAATACCGACAGATTCGAAATGCTCATATCAATTTACTACAGAATGGACAATTTGATAGAGTAATTGCTGAACTTCCACAGCAATCCAAGGCGCGTGACGAGGTCCAAGCGGCGATTGATGAGCTAATTCAGTATAACCAAAGTTCTGCGAGAGAAAAATTGAACTTAAATTCACAAAATTATCAAAGGCAATCAATGGTGTTAATTGCAATCATTATTGCAGGTATCATCATCTCTTTAGCCCTTGGGTTCTATGTATCAAACCTAATCAGTAAGCCATTAACAGAAATAGTAGGGGCAGCGAATAAAATTGCTGATGGAAATCTAGATGTAACAATTGAAGTAAGCTCAAAGGATGAAATTGGCGTCCTTTCCGAAGCATTTAGAAAGATGACAGAGAACATCAACGATGTAATGACGAATATTAACTCCGCTTCTGAACAAGTAGCTTCGGGTTCTAAGCAAGTATCTGAATCTAGTATGGCACTCTCTCAAGGGGCTACAGAACAAGCAAGCTCTGTGGAGCAATTAACATCATCGTTAGAAGAAATATCTGCCCAAACGAAACAAAACGCTGAAAATGCCAATGAAGCGAATTCTTTAGCGGAAGTTGCAAAGAGTAATGCCGTACAAGGAAATACCCAAATGAGGGAAATGCTAAAGGCAATGGATGATATTAACGAATCTTCAAGTAACATTTATAAGATTATTAAGGTTATTGATGAAATTGCATTCCAGACGAATATCCTAGCATTAAACGCTGCGGTTGAAGCGGCAAGAGCTGGCCAGCATGGAAAAGGATTTGCAGTGGTTGCTGAAGAAGTAAGAAACCTAGCAGCAAGATCAGCCAATGCAGCGAAAGAAACAACGGATATGATTGAAGGCTCCATTAAGAAAGTAGAAGGCGGCACGAAGATTGCGAATCATACGGCGGAAGCTTTAAATGAAATTGTTGATCGTATTTCCAAGGTAGCAAATCTAGTGGGAGAAATTGCCGTAGCATCGAATGAACAAGCAGCAGGAATTGCCCAAATCAACCAAGGCATAATGCAAGTATCTGAAGTTGTTCAGACGAACTCTGCTACATCGGAAGAAAGCGCAGCAGCGAGTGAAGAGCTTGCAAGCCAAGCTGAGTTATTAAAGGAGCAAGTTGCTAGGTTTAGCTTGAAGAAGCAGCAAAGAGGGAATTCGTACCGTTCAATGGATGAGATCAACCCAGAAGTACTACGCATGTTAGATAACTTGAGTGGGAAGCAACAACCATTACGTAGTATTGATCTTTACACCGAGCCTGCAGCAACAAGCGCGAAGAAAATCGCTCTTAGCGATAAGGAATTTGGTAAGTACTAAAAAATAGTTTTGATATTACAACAACGCTATTACAACACTAATCTATGCGGGGAGAGCTTTGGCTCTCCCTACATAATAGGTAGGTGAGAGTCTATGGTTGCCATTACTGATAAAGAATTTAAGCAATTAACCGAATATATAAAAGTAAATTATGGAATTCACTTAAAAGAAGAAAAGCTAATGTTATTGACAGGAAGGCTGCAGAAAGTTCTACAACAAGAGGGTTTTAATAATTTTACAGATTATTATCACCATATTTTAAACGATCAAACTGGTCAAGCAGTTGTTACATTGGTCGACAAGATCACAACGAATCACACGTTTTTCATGAGGGAAGCGGATCATTTTTATTTTTTCCGTGACCGTGTATTACCGTTTTTAGCCAACACAGTGCAAGATAAAGACTTGCGCATTTGGTGTGCGGCAAGTTCTACGGGAGAAGAACCATACACATTGGCGATGGTCATCGACGAGTTTTTTGGGAAAGACAAGGTTTTCTGGGATACGAAGTTACTCGCAACAGATATATCCTCACAAGTGCTAGATATTGCGAAGAAGGGGATTTACAGCAACGAGAAGATTGCACCACTACCAAAGCATTGGAAGACAAATTACTTTAAGAAACATGACAATGAAAATTCTGTCCTAATTGATAAAATTAGGAATGAGGTCATATATAGAAAATTTAATTTAATGGATACGACTTTACCGTTTAAAAAGAAATTTTATACCATATTTTGCCGTAATGTCATGATATACTTTGACTATAAGACGAAGATAGAATTAGTCAACCGACTCTATCACCACATGGAGTATGGCGGGTATTTATTTATCGGACACTCGGAATCATTAACCAAGGAATTTACGAAATTTAAATATATCATGCCAGCGATCTATAGGAAAGAATAGAGGTGTGCCGATGGGGATTCATAAGAAAATCCGCGTGCTAATCGTGGACGACTCCCTGATTTTTAGAGAAGTATTAGCGAGAGGAATCGCGTCAGACCCGGACATTGAAGTCGTTGGCAAAGCTATCGATCCATTTGATGCTAGGGATAAAATTCTTGCATTACAACCAGATGTAATGACTTGTGATGTTGAAATGCCGAAAATGAATGGGATAGAATTTATTAGGAGATTGTTGCCGCAATATCCATTACCAGTCATAGTAGTTAGCGCCATCAGTAATGCGGTATTTGATGCCATGAATGCTGGGGCAGTCGACTTCGTAACGAAGCCAGACGTGCAATCGCCGAAGGGTGTAGAAGGATTTATTGTTGAATTAATCGCCAAGATAAAAGTAGTAGCCAATGCTAAGGTTGGGCAAACAGTAAATAAGCCAGCCAACTACGAGCCGCAATTACAAACGTCAGAACATAAGAAAACGACAGTCGATTCCGTGCAAACATCGAGATTTGACCCGAACAAAGTGATTGCTATTGGTGCATCCACAGGAGGAACAGAGGCCCTATTTAGTATTTTGAAACACTTACCACCTTCAGTTCCTGGAATTGTCATAGTCCAGCATATCCCACCAGTATTCTCCACAATGTTCGCTGAGCGTTTGAACAATCAGACGAGGTTACGAGTGAAGGAGGCCGAGACTGGCGATTATGTGGAGCCAGGACTTGTTCTAATTGCACCGGGAGATCAGCATATGCGCGTGAAGAAGGTCGCCGATAAATATAAGGTTGAGGTTTTCCACGGGGAAAAGGTTAGTGGCCATTGCCCTTCCGTGGATGTTCTGTTTGATTCTGTGGCGAAAGAAGTCGGGAATCAGGCAATTGGTATTATTCTTACGGGGATGGGGTACGATGGTGCGAAAGGGCTCCTTGCCATGAAGCGGAAAGGGGCACGTACAATTGGGCAAGATGAGCAATCCAGTATAGTCTATGGAATGCCAAAGGTTTCTTATGAAATCGGTGCTGTCGAACGACAAATGCCACTGCAAACAATACCACAAATGCTACTTGCAATGACAAGGTAGGGAATAAGAGCTAAGAGTTTTGGCTAGAAGTGTTTACAGGGGAAGGTAGTAGTGACAACGAGCCGATTAATGTCTAAGTAGGTGAGAGAAATTGTGCAAAGGAAGACATTTAAATACTGAATTTTCATCTCTAAGCCATGAAGTAACGATAGGAAATGATCGAATTGCAATGATTCTATCGTCTATCGGTGACGGGGTAATCTCTATAGATATTGATTCGAACATTGAATACATGAATCAGGCAGCACAGGAGATTTTGGGTTTGGAGGCGCCGGAAGCTATTGGAAAGCCGATATCAGAGGTATTTAAGCTGTTTGACTCCATAACTGGTGAGCAATACTCTTCGCCGACAGAGGAAGCGCTGCGAACGAAAGATAAAGTAGGGCTCAAGAACAATACAATCTTGCTAAGTTCCGATGGTTTATATAAATTCGTATCAGCTAGTTGTACACCTGCGCTTGATGTCAAAAGGGAAGTCAGCGGCGCAGTTATCGTATTTCGAGATATCACAAGATTGAAAGGCATGGAAGATCAGCTACATATAGAGAGGAATAATCTACAAAGAATCATCGATGCAGCACCAGTAGGCATGATGATTCTAGATCATAAATTGGCCATCCAACAGGTCAACAATAACTTCATAACCATGATGAATTACAACCCAGAAACTATAGTCGGGAAGGTGTTTGGAGATGAAGTGCGGTGTCTGAATAGCTTTGACAAAGGGTGCGGCAGTGGCTTTAGATGCAGTTTCTGTACTCTGCGACAAAATATCAATAAGATACTGCAATCAAGCCCGAAGGATACTCTTACGTCAGTAGATGATTTTCCGTTAGAGGATGGCACGGGCAAAACAATCTGGTTCAAGATCAATGCTGTTCCACTGATGATTCAAGGTGGCATTCATGTGCTAATAACCTTTACCGATATTTCTGACCAGAAGCAGCGGGAACTCCATCTAATGCAGGCGAAAGATTTCTTCTTGAGGATTATGGATAACTTTCCGGCGATGGTATGGACGGCAGCTCCTAACTTGAACATAGATTACTTAAATAAACCCTGGTTTGAATTTACAGGATTAACGATAGAAACCGCTACATCTGAGACTTTATTGTCGACCATTCATCCTAAAGACCGAGAACAATGTACGAATATATTAATTAATAGCACGGAGGCACATCAGCCTTTTGAGATGGAGCATCGAATGAAGAACCGTGAGGGTGAATATCACTGGGTTGTAACAGTAGGTAAACCGCACTTCAACACAGATGGACAATTTTCTGGGTATATAGGCGCTGTGTATGATATCACTGATCGCAAGAAAATAGAAAAAGCCGTACAGCAGAGTGAACAGAAGTTCAAAAACCTATTCCATAAAGCAGATGATGCGATATATCTACATGAGTTAACAGATGATGGAGATGAGCTAAGCAACATTGTTGAGATTAATGATACGGCTTGTAAGCGTTTGGAATACGAACGTGAAGAAATATTGGGGAAATCTCCGCTCAAGTTGTATACATCGGAATACCATACAGTGAAACGGACCCTCTTAGCAAAGATTATGATTCAAGGTTCTATCATTTATGAAGCAATGCACATAACGAAGTCAGGCAAAGCAGTCCCTGTAGAAGTTCGGTCACATTATTTTGAGATGGACAATAAGCGTTTCGTCTTATCGGTAGCTCGGGATATGACGGAGAGAAAGCGCGTAGAAGCACAACTGCTCGAAGCAAAAGAGCAAGCAGAAACAGCGAACAAATCGAAGAGTGAATTTCTGGCGAATATGAGTCATGAAATTAGAACACCATTAAACGGTATCGTGGGTATGGTAGATTTAACATTAGCTACTAACTTAAACGAGGACCAGAGAGAAAACCTTGACACAGCGAAAGCTTGCGCGAAAAGCCTAATGAAAATCATCAATGACATTCTCGACTTCTCGAAAATGGAAGCTGGAAAACTCTCGATGGAAGCTATAGATTTCAATGTCAGGGGAGAATTAGAAGAGATTTTGAAAGCCCATTCGTTCCATGCCGCGTCTAAGCAAATGGCCATCCGCTCTGATGTTGCAGAAGAAGTTCCTGAGTATCTCCAAGGGGATCCCTATCGCCTGAAACAGATTTTGAATAATCTTATCAATAATGCGATAAAGTTTACGAATTCTGGGTGTATTACAGTAGCAATCAATCAGGTCAAGAAAGCCGAAGATCGACATGTGTTACAATTCTCAATCACAGATACAGGGATTGGTATTTCTGTGGAAGATCAGAATAAACTATTTAAAAGCTTCAGTCAGGTAGATAGTACGTTTACAAAGAAATTTGGTGGTACGGGACTAGGTTTAGTCATTTCGAAACAGTTGGCAGAAATGATGGGTGGTACGATGTGGGTTGAAAGCACACAAGGCGAAGGTAGCACATTTTTCTTTACCATTGAATGTAGAGTTGGAAAAAAACCAGTCGAAAGTAGACCCCTAGACATCGATGTTATCCAGCCACGGAAGATACGTAAGGTCTTAATTGCCGAAGACTATCAGGTAAACCAAATGGTATTGAAAAAAATACTGATACAAATTGGCTATGAGCCAGACATTGCCAGTAACGGATATGAGGCCATACAAATGCATGAAGAAAACACCTATGACGCGATATTAATGGATGTCCAAATGCCGATAATGGATGGAGTAGAAGCAACGAAACAGATACGAGCGATGCAAGGACCGAAAAAGGATATTCCAATTATTGCAGTTACAGCATTTGCCCTAGATGGTGATCTTGACAAGTTTATTCATGAGGGTATGGATTATTATATTTCAAAGCCTGTAATGGCGGGTGACCTAACGAAAATACTAGCGAATATTCAATCAAAAAACCAGCAAACGATTAAGGGGTTTACTGAAAGAGTGAAAATTGATGAAAATGGTGAATTGATGTTTGTCAATGAGAGTGAATTTTCTCGACATGAAGACTACGAAGATGTTATCCATAAGATTGCAGAACACATGTCGCTAGTGTATCAAGGAATCACGGATGGAAAGTTAATAGAAATTGAACATCAGGCGGATGAGATTAAAAAGCTATCGGAACAAATTGAAGCGGACGAATTCAAACGCCTATCATTTAAGATTCAGTTAGCAGCAAGGCGAGGGAATTTACAGGATATTGTTGAATATGCGACACGTTTGGGGTTAGAAATTGAGAAAAGCAAAAAGAGATTTATAGGAGGGGATTTTAATTGAGAATATTAATTGCCGAAGATGACATGGTCAGTCGCAAGTTTTTGAACAAATTCCTTTCTCAGTACGGCGAATGCGACATGGTTGTAGATGGACTGGAGGCTATTGATGCGTATATGATGGCTATGAAAGAAGAGTCCTCTTATGACTTAATTTGCCTAGACATTATGATGCCTAAGGTCGATGGTGTGAAAGCTTTAAAAGCGATTCGCGATTTAGAAGCACAGAAGAACGTTCCTGTAGAAAATAGGGCGAAGATTATAATGACTACAGCTCTTTCGGAAGCAAAGTTTGTGCAAAAGGCTTTTGAATATGGCTGCGAGGCCTATGCGTCAAAGCCGATCGACACGGCAAAGCTAACAGAAGTATTAGAGAAGTTAGGGTTAATCACTAACAAAAAGCATCAAAACTAAGGCGTTCACCTGTGTCATAATGACTTTGTGTAAGCTATGTTTTGTCATTGAAGAATGGATGTCGGGCGCCATTCTTCTTTTTTTATGATTGCGTCAGGTTATTCTTATTTTTTTATGAGCGGATAAACAGAGTCGAACAACAAATACTAAACTAAGTACAATTGCTTTATACCATGACTACAAAGGAGAATCCACATGTTTAAGCACGATAAACAATTACTTAGAGAAGTACGAGTAGAGCGTCCAAATCCTACCTATGCAGCAATGTTGCAAGAGCAATTAGGCGGACCGCAAGGGGAATTGAAGGCTGCCATGCAGTATTTATCGCAAAGCTTCCGCATCAAGAACCCGAAGATTAAAGACATTTTCTTAGACATTGCAGCAGAGGAACTTAGTCATATGGAAATGGTAGCCCAAACCATCAATCTTCTCAATGGTCATGAGCCAAACGCAGTGAATGCTGCCGTAGGGAATATTGAAGCGCACGTTCTATCAGGTTTAAATCCTATGTTGACAAATGCATCCGGTGAATTATGGACAGCCGCTTATGTGAATGTAACAGGGGATTTAGTGGCTGATTTACTGTCAAATATTGCAGCTGAACAACGTGCCAAGGTTGTATACGAGTACTTACATAGACAGATTGATGACAAATATGTACGTGAAACCATCGATTTCTTATTAAATCGTGAAGAAGCACATAGTGTATTATTCAGAGAGTGTTTTAAGGAAATTGAAGATATAGGTTCTAATCGCGACTGGGGAATTGATCAAGACAATCGTCTGTACTTCAACTTATCTACACCGGGGAACTTTGTAGGCAATTCAATTCCGAATCAGCAGCCCCCAAGTTTTAACCCTCCCCAAAGTCACTAAAGCTCGAAATGTATAAACAAAGGCAAACTTTTCGTTTCTAAAAAAGTTTGTCTTTTTTGTGACAAAAATATTGACATAAAGAATCATTATCGGGTATATTTATAGCAATGATATTCAGTATCAAGAAATCGAATCTGCAACTTGTTACGTCAATAGTAACAAGCTGCATTTTTCTCGGAAAGTAATTGATAATGATTACAGCTTGTAGAAAGAATGGGAGGAAATATTTAAGATGATGAAGAAGAAAGCAATCGCATCTACAGTAGTGGCTTGTTCTTTGCTGGTAGGTGGTGCAGTAGTAGCATCCAATAATGGATTTTTTGAAGGTTTCAGAATTGCAAATGTATTAGTAAACGGGAAAGCAGTCCAAAGTGACGTTCCTGCTATTATCATGAAGGACCGAACATTAATTCCTTTACGTGCCGTCAGTGAAGCATTGAATGCAAACGTAAGCTGGGACGATAAGACGAAGACAGCTAGCGTTTCAACTGTAAAAGCATTACCTGCACATATTGACAACCCAATTGAAGTTTCTGTTCGTTCTACATATGACGACAAGAACGTAGCAATTCAATTCCAATGGAAAACAAATAAAGATTACTTTGGTATTTTCCATGATGTTCGTGCTTATGATTCTAGTAAAATGACTTGGGATAAACCAGGGACTGTGGATGAAGACCGAGTTTCTTTTATTCTTGAGAACCCTGCAGATCCGATCGTAGGCTTTGATAAAATCGGTTGCTACGCTGTATGTCACGAAGATATGGACAAAATGCCGAAAAACTCTGGCAAATCAACTTCTCACTATATCGACAACTCAAAACCTGGGCAAGGTACGATGCTAGACATGTGGCATTGGCGTGGTGGTCGTGCAGGTGCAATGGGTTATGCGGAAGACACTTGGATTAAAGCTGGCAAGCTTTACTCTGACGTAGAAGGCCGTCAACGTGATGCAGTAGCAGGTTCTACTACGAAAACACTTCGCGAAGCGGGAGACCGTTTCCGTGAAGACCAGGCCTATGGCGTAGAGTGGAAATACAATGGCAAAGACTTCAAGCTTCCTGAGTATGTATTTGACCCAGCGAAGAATAGTGGTTTCTACTTCTTCAACGATGGTAAGAACTTAATACTAGGAGCAGATTATAAGAAGATTTTCACAACAGGCTCGATTGAAGCAGCTCAAAGCGGCAAGCTACAACAAAGCTTAATCGCATCAGGTGCGAATAAGAATGCTCTATTCGTGAAAGACCTTCCAGCTTCAGAAAAAGATAAGATTGCGGCTCAAATCGTGGATGGTGCAATGGTACCTCGTCCAGTAATATTCGATTATCCTTCAGACCAACATGATATCCAAACTGTGCGTTCCTTCGACGCTGCAACCAAGATTGCAACAGTTACAATGTACCGCAAATTAGATACTGGATCTAAAAACGACGTTAGCTTAGCTGGGTTAGCTACAGGCACAACATATAACATGGGCTTTGCCGTTCATGATAGTAACGGCGGGCAACAATCTCACCAAATTTCACTTCCAGTAAAGTGGGGAAAGCAAGGAAGTGGAGCAGATATTCAAGCTATGAAAGTTACAGATGTTAAGAACACAGACTGGTCTTCTGTACCAGCGATTAAGAAACAGACATTCAAGCCAGGAACAAAATCACTGCAACATTTAAGTGATGCAACAAAACATACTGGAGGTCCAGTAATTGAGCAAGTATCGTGCAAAACTTGCCACGGCGGAACACTTCCAGTAGAACAGTACACAATCCCTGTAGTAAAATAATAGACATTTGGCCCCCTCCATATGAATAGAGAAAAGTTATTCGGCATTCTGATAGTACGATGATCAGAGTGCTTGGATAACTTTTTTCATGCATTTGCAACTTTTTACTTGGCAAAATCAATAAATTATAAGAAAATCTATAAGGATAGAAATATTGGCAAACAATAGAACTATACAATATTGGAAAAGTGAATCGATATTTGGAACAGAGAACAATAGAATGAAGATATGAGGTGTAGGAATGTATCCAAGAGAATTAGGTTATAGAATGCCAGGCGAATGGGAAACCCATGAAAAGACATTTTTGTCTTGGCCAATACAAAGTTCCATGTGTTTTCCAGATGACTATGAAAACGTATGTAAGTTATATTATGTGGAACTCGTGAAAGCAATCGCAGAGTTTGAGCCAATAACGGTGATTATAAACCCGGAGGATATTGAGAGTGTCCAAGAACAATTAGAAGATGTAATTGCCCATAGTACATACCCAGTAGATTTACTTGCAATTGCTCATAATGACGCATGGCTAAGAGATAATGGACCAACGTTCATCGTTAGAGAAGACGATCGACAAATCGCAGGTATCAATTGGAGATTTAATGCATGGGGTGGCAAGTATGCACCGTGGGACTTAGACGATGCTCTTGCAGGCAAAATTCTCGACCATTATGATATCCGACGCTTTGACGCTGCCTTCATTCTAGAAGGTGGTTCAATCCATTCCGATGGTGAAGGGACACTACTCACCACAGAAGAATGCTTGTTAAATGAAAATCGAAACACATTGAAAAAAGAACATATTGAAGGGTTACTAAAAGAATATTTGAATATTAAAAAGATTATATGGCTGAAGAACGGATTAGATGGTGATGAGACGGATGGTCATATCGATAATATCGCTTGTTTTGCAGCACCTGGAAAGGTGATTTTACAAGTATGCGATGATCCTAAAGATCCGAACTATAAGATTACACAAGAAGCCTTAGCGGTATTAGAAAATACCATCGACGCGAAGGCAAGAAAGCTTGAAATCATTAAAATTAAACAACCCCCAAAACGCGATTTCGATGGCGAGCGTCTGACGTTAAGCTATTTGAATTTCTATTTCGTCAATGGTGGCATTATATTACCTGTGTTTGGCGGAGATGCGGAAGAGACAGATCGATTGGCGGGAGAAACGTTACAAGCAGCTTTTCCGAAGCATAAAATTCGAAAGGTAGATGGAATGGCAATCATCAAAGAAGGTGGCAATGTTCATTGCACAACACAACAAATGCCAGCAGGGAAGTACTAAATAGTAAGATTTATCAGGATATTAGAATAGTGTAATATTTTTGTAGAAGCTATATTCCCTAACATATAAACTGGAAACGGAGGGGTTCGAAATGACGAAAAAAGTGAAAGTTGCAGCAACACAAATGAGTTGCTCTAACAATATAGAGGAGAACATTGAAAAAGCGGACAAGCTTGTTCAAGAAGCAGCTGCCAATGGGGCGAAGATTATTCTTTTACAGGAGTTGTTCGAAACACCATACTTCTGCCAGAAGGAAAACCCAGAATACTATTCGTATGCTACGGAACTAGAGGAGAATAATGCAATCCAGCACTTCAAGAAAGTAGCAAAGGAGCTAGAAATCGTACTTCCTATCAGCTTTTATGAGAAGAAGAACAATGCAAGGTATAACTCCTTAGCGGTGATTGATGCGAACGGTGAAATCTTAGGCAGATACCGTAAAAGTCATATTCCTGATGGGCCTGGCTATGAGGAGAAGTTTTACTTTAACCCGGGAGATACAGGCTTTAAAGTTTGGAAGACCAAATACGCGAAGATTGGTATAGGCGTTTGTTGGGATCAATGGTATCCAGAAGCAGCACGATGCATGGCGTTACAAGGGGCGGAGATTCTTTTCTACCCAACTGCCATCGGTTCTGAGCCAGAAGATTCCACAGTAGACTCTAAGGATCATTGGCAGACTTGCATGTTAGGGCATGCAGCAGCGAACTTAGTACCAGTCGTAGCATCGAACCGCGTAGGTATTGAACAACAAGCAGGGTCTGAGATTACATTCTATGGTTCGTCTTTCATCGCAGGAGCGCAAGGACAGAAGATAGTTGAAGCCAATCGTACCGATGAAACGGTAATCTATGCAGAGCTTGACCTTGATCAACTGGAACGCCAACGCGCTGAGTGGGGTATCTACCGTGACCGCCGCCCAGATTTGTATAAAATCATCACTTCCTACGATGGGGAGAATTTGGTGTAAAAGAGAACAAACTGCTATATTACTTTGGCAATTTGTGTTTTCTAGTTAGATTATAAAGAAGGAAATATACATAGTGTCGTGGAATTTGTTCTTAAGACCTACGGGGGGCGATAATATGTATGTTATAATTACATACGATGTCGGAGAAAAAAGGGTACATAAAGTATGTAAAAAGCTAAGAGAGTATTTAACCTGGACACAAAACTCCGTATTTGAAGGAGTAATAACGAAAGGTAAGTTAACAGAATGTTTGTCAGAAGTTGAGAAGATTATTAAGAAAAAAGAAGATTCAGTATACCTCTACACAATTGATAACCCCAAAAATATTACGAAAAAAGTGTATGGACAATCGAAAAACTTTGATGACATGTTTTTGTAAATGACAGGTGCTTCAGTAAGGTTCAATAGTATAATCAAATACTGGTAACATTTGAACATAGTGGGATATAAAATTTCTTATTTTTATTGTATTACTTTAATACTATATTTGAACGGCGTGGGATTCGGCGAAGGATAGGTCAATATTGGCCTATTTTTTTATGTATAAACATGTGTTCATTCTGTTGGCATGCTATAATCTCTTTAAAATAAGGAATATATTTGAATATAATAGAAGATTTTAGAAAATAAATGCAATCAATATTGACATAAATGGATAAAAATGATAATTTACAGTAAAATACAATAAAAATAAGAAATGGAGTGGTTTTATTGAGGTTCTCAATTACGTACCAAGTGTCTGAAATGCCTACGCATTATCGTATGAAGATTTATTCTCTAATCAAAGAAGCAGTCAAACGCGGTGCCCCTGACTATTATCTGAAGATTTTTGAAGAACAACGAAAAGAAATTAAGCCCCTATGTTTCGGAACCTACCTCAAAGAATTCAAAATCGAAGATAAAAAAATCCATCTTAAAGAAATCACTATCACAATAAGCTCAACTATGGAATTTGCAATCCATGCATTTAATGGATTTCGGGAACTGCATTCATATGAAATAGAAGGAGTAGAATTAAAACAAACCAAGATCCAACTATTAAAAGAAGCAGATATAGTTAGTGGAGAAGTTTACTTCACAACAATTTCCCCGATTTTAATTGAAAACAGAATGGGTAAGCCATTATCGCCTGCCCATCCAGAATACGAAAATGAATTAAATTATTATGCGAATTTACAGCTGAAGCAGATGGCGGGGCGTGAATTGTACAAGCCTATCCGTTTTACACCAATCAAAATGAAGAAGACTGTCATTAAGGAAAGTAATCAATTATTTCGCCAAACTCACAATGAAGAATCATTATTTTACACTGCTTATAGGGGAGATTTTAAACTACAAGGTCATCCAGAGGATCTAAAGATACTCTATCAGTTCGGTTTAGGTAAGAGAACTGCATATTTTGGCTTACTAGAATATAGAAGAGAGGGGGCGTAAGAATGGGTGTACAGGTTGATGCCGAAGAGTGGCCAATTATAGCAGGGTTAATAGGTCTCATCCGTGTAGTAGGAAAAGAAGAAATTGCTATTAATAGAAATGGTATTGCCATTTCAAAAGAAAACTTAGAGGATTTAGCAAGCAAGATGGTTTACAAGTTAATCGAAACATTTAATGTTGTGGAACGAGATGTTGAGAAAATGCGTTGGTATTCAACTAACCTAGTTAAGAATCCTGATAAGTTAAAACTATATGCGACAGAAGTAAAGAAGATAATTGCAGAGCAACTTAAGAAAATAGAAAAGTATTTCGGGGATACTGATGAGTGCCAGCAAGTAAGAGACTTGGTAGAAAAACTGAAAGAAATAAATGATACACAAAGCAATCTAATCTTAGAAGATGTAATTGATCAATATAAAAAAATAGCATCAACCTCATTCATTAAAGAAAAGCTAACGTTAAATTATGTGAAATCTGTAATTTTAAGTCCGTTTTTTGGACAAACAAGTATTTTGCAACCAGTGTTTAGCTCGAGGAACACAGAAGAGCATATTATTCAGATTGATAAAGACTTTGTTATGCCGGCATTAATAGAATTGGAGCTTCATAATCTACTTAAGAGTGAAGAGAATATTGATGGAGTGGTTAAATATTTGGACCAAACCAAAGATGGATATCAACCGTTTCGAGAGTGGTATCGTGAGATTAAGAAAATGAAAGATCCAGTTCAACTTAAACAGTATCTTTCTAAGCAAGTGTTAAAGTGTTCGTTTATTGATAGTTTACTAGCAACACAGACGTATGAAGAAATGATGTTTTCACCGCTAGCGTTCTCTAATAATAATGCTGTAAACTTCAATTGGGATTTCGAGAAGAAGCAACCAATACCAATGAGTGCAGTAGCAAGACTAATTCTCTTTTTGTCCCCTTTAGGAATGACATTCTATAATCGTAAAAGGGGTTCCCAACAATCTACTGAGAATTTACGTTTTGCGGGGTTAATCATGACGGAAGAATCATTTGAGGATGTATTGTCATATAACAACACATATCGTATGCTACGATCAAAAAATAGTAGTTTTGAAGAGGCTATTGTAGGTGTATTAGAAGAATCTGTAGATAAGGCGGAACGCATATATAGAGCGTTTCAATTTTTAGAGGTTCACTCTGAATCAAAGAAGACTCTATTAGACTACTACCATATGCCAATGTATCTAGTGCACTATCTTAAGAAATACGGCAAGTCACTGAGGCTAATACAAAATCGGGAAATTAGGGATGAATACCTTAGAACTTTATTAAAAGGGATAGATCCGAAAAAGGCGATATTTGAATTATTAAGAGAATCAATTTCTAATAGTTTTTATGGAGAAGGGGCTTATATAGCCACACGGGAACGACTAAGAGTATTAAATGCCAAAAAAGGAGTGAAAGAAATGACGAAAGACGACAAGTTGATTACCGCTATATACTTCCACGGCGTAGAGTTGCGCGAGGCTTTATTCCAAGATAAAGGATCTAATGAGGAAGGGGTATATAGGGCGAGTGGCCGTAAAAAGATGGAAGGGATTGCATACCGTCTCATCAATGCAATCAAGGCTGGAAACAAACAGGCATTTATGGATACGATATTCAGATTATATATTGGAGCAAAAGATTTAAGAGTTCCCAGTTTTTTTGTGAACGCATTTAAGGAAGACGGCTTAGAATTTGAAACGATAGGGTCAGCCTTCGTTGCAGGTATGTTAGGGCAAGAAATATCAAGAAAAGAGAAAGAAGGGGCGGTTAACAATGGCTAAAGCACTGTCGATGACAATAATATTTAAGGCGAATTCATTAAATTATGGAGAGGGAATTGCAAATATATCGGAATTGAAGAAAATTCATCGTGGTAATGGGGATGTGCTAACATTTGCCTCCCGTCAAAGTATTCGGTACGATATTGTGCGGCTAGGGAACGAGTGGTTCGAGTGGAATCTAAATACTGTAGATAAAACGAAAGGTACTCTACAATTTAGAGAGGATATATCAATTGCAGATTCAGTTGAAATGGACTTCTTTGGTTACTTGAAGACAGGGAAGAAATCACTAAAGAGACCAGCAGTAGCAAGATTATCGCATGCAGTATCCCTAGAACCATATAAGAGTGACCTAGAGTTCTTGAACAACATGGGTTTAGCAGAAAGAATTGATGAAACCCCAAACCTCGCAAACATTGAACAGCACGAGAGTCTATATTCTTATACGATTACAATTGATTTAGACAAAGTTGGTATTGATGGGGAGGTTAAGCTAGATACGAATGAAAGGGCCCAAAGAGTGAATCAGCTCTTAGAGATAATCAAGTTACTCAATAGAAACATACGCGGTCGTCAGGAAAGTTTAGCGCCTATGTTCGTAATTGGAGGGGTATACTCAGTTGCGAATCCGTTTTTCTTAGGTAGGATTAATCTTGTACCTATGAAGAAGAGCTGGGATATAAATATAAGTACATTACAATCTGTAACCGAGAGAACGTTTGCTGGGAATACAGTAGGCTCACAAACCTTTGTTGGATTTGATGCTGGAATTTTTGGTAACGAAGCGAATTTTAGTGAAATAAATGTAATTGGCGTGAGCTCAGTAGAAAGCTTTTTCCAGAAGATAAAAGAGCAGGTTGGAAACTACTATGGAGTACGTGTGTAATGAAGGCTTTGCGGTTAAAAATATATCAGCAGACTGCCTGTTATAAGAAACCATTTGCGTTCAAGGTGTCAGAGACATATCCGCTTCCGCCGTATTCAACCGTAAAAGGTATGGTTCACTCTATATTAGGTGCGGATTCACTTATCCCTATGAAAATAAGCATCCAAGGAATATATGACACGATAGTTACTGATTATCAAACACATTATTTCTTTAAACGTGATAAAACAGAGGAATTTGCATTAACAGCTGATGGACTAGGGATAAGTAGGGAATTTAATGATATCACAACAATGCCAATTTACATGCACATGTTATACGATGTCAATTTAGTACTACATATACAGGCAGCAGATGAAATTCTAGAACAACTTGAAAGTGCAATTAACTCACGGAATATCCATTTTAGTTTGGGCAGATGGGAAGACTTAGTTCGTGTAGATGAATGTGAGATTATACATTTGCAAGATTGTGGAGAGCCCCGACCATTACACCATAACGCATTTGTTCCAATCGAATATTTATCTGATGTGGCGCATTTTCCTTATAAATTGAATTGGACATATGAAGTAATAAATAATGTTCGAGTGTGGAATAAAATCCAAGTGGGTTACGTTCAAAAAGGCTTGTGGATTGAGCAACATGAACAATTGAAAATTGACCCCTATGGTGACCTTGTATTTTTCCATATTGATTAAAGGGGGAGCCTTGGGCTCTCCTTTTACATAGAGGGGGATTTTCATGATTTACTATGCTAAGTCAGTGCCCATAGAAACAATTTCACAGCATACAGATGAATTACTTTTAAGATTAGAAGAATACAAACGGGTAAACTATGAATCATTGCCGTTGCTTAACCAACGGGATTGGGAACTGTTAGAGATAGCTGTCAGATATCATGATGTCGGGAAAACTGATCTTGTGTTCCAAAATAAAATTCGCTCGGTTATAAACGAGGAACTACTGAAGACTAACTATGATTCTGACGTACCGCATAGTTTTTTATCGGTAATGGCAATCCCATATGACCTTCTAAAGATTGATAAAGAAGAAAGAAAAATACTGTCCCAAATTATTGGGTTTCATCATGAACGAGATGTTGCAGTAGAACATGAGCAAGATGAAATAATCGACACATACAAGCGCAATATTTTGCCATTCAAAGATGAGATTGAGAAACAGTTAGGAACAGTGATTGATAAGTCTAGTTATGGTACTAAATTGAATGTTCTTCATACTAAAAAGAGATTAACGCCTAGTGACGACGGGTATCTAAAATATGTATTACTAAAAGGGATTCTGCACCGATTGGATCATGCTGCATCTGCGCACGTGCCTATAGAACTTGCTTCTGAAATGAATGTGGGACATTATGTAAATAGGTATTTTACGGATAAGATTAAAGTAGAGAAAAGGCCGTTACAACGATTTGTAGAAGAACAACAAGAATCGCATTTAGTAATAGTTGCACAAACGGGAATGGGAAAAACAGAGGCTGGACTACTATGGATTGGGGATAAAAAAGGTTTCTTGACTTTACCGCTCAGGGTCAGCATTAATTCAATGTATAGCAGAATTACGAATATGGAAAATATAGGCTTCAGCAAAGTTGGTGAAGACGGCATTGAAGAAGCGACAGGGCTTTTGCATTCTACTAGTTATGAGTATTTATCAACTCTAGAAATATTGGACGAGCGATTATTATCCCAAATGCATAATCAGTCTAAAGAGTTCGCCAACAAATTAATTATATCTACCATAGATCAGATTCTTAAATTCCCTTTCTATTATCTAGGTTTTGAAAAAGAATATGCTACGATGAGTACTTCAAAAGTTATTATCGATGAATTACAAGCGTATGACCCGAAGATTGCCGCGCTACTAATTCGGGCGATGGTGCTAATTGACCAAATCGGGGGATCGTTTATGATTATGACAGCGACCTTGCCTGACTACTATTTCAAAACACTGCTTAAAAAAATGAAAAATCCTCGGCGTCCTATTATGTTTCAAGAATTTATAGACGATACAGTAAGAAGGCACCATTTGAAACTTAGTAATCAATCTATTGCAGACGACGAAGTTATTCAAGAGATGTATGAAAAAGGGATATCGAAGAAAGTTCTTGTAATATGTAATACCGTTAATAGAGCAGTAGAAATCTTTGATAAATTAAAACATCTAGGAGCGAAAGTAAGGCTATTACACTCACGATTTATTAAAAGGGATCGTGAACGATTAGAAAAAGAAATACTAGAATTTGCCCATAATAATGAGACAGGTATTTGGGTAACCACTCAATTGGTGGAGGCAAGTTTAGATATTGATTTTGACATTCTTTTTACTGAGATGTCAACGTTAGATAGTCAATTTCAAAGATATGGGAGATGTAATAGAAAAGGCATAAAGTCATTTGAAGAAGCTAACGTCTATGTATTTACTAACAATGTATCTGGTATTATGAATAAGAAAGGCTCAGTTTACCATTATGAGATTTATCAAAGAAGCTTAGAGATATTAAATATTTACATTGATGAAATACCATTGTTAGAATCAACAAAAGCAAACATGATAAAGGAATTATATGATGAAAATGGGTTAGAAGGTACTAAGTTTAAAGATGAGTTTGACAGAACCCTCGCACAATTTGAGGATAGACCGCACTATGATCTAAAAAAACAAGAGGCCCAGAACCTACTTAGGGATATTCAGCAAACTCAAGTATTGCCTATCCAGTTTTTAATGAATGAAGAGTACACAGATGCTTTATATTTGTATGAGTCGAGTCAGACAAAATTAGATAGAAAGAAATATAGAAAAGTACTAGAATCTTTTACTTTATCAGTTAATAAGTGGAGGGCAAAAGATAAAATAACATCAGAAATAAATGGTCTTCAAGGAATCTTTGTAATTGACTGTATGTATTCTCACGAAAAAGGCTTGTTATTAGAGGAAGTAGAACTTTTTGTATAGGTGGTGAATGTATATGCATGACCAATCTATAGGTGGAATCGATCTACAATATTATGAGTTATGTAAACGGAAGTTATGGCTATATAGGAAAGGCATCAATATGGAGGAAGAATCTGATTATGTTTTACAAGGAAAAGTATTACATGAAAGGTCGTATCCAAGACTACTTGATAAAGAACGGTTGATTGATGATGCATTTGCTATCGATGCAATAGACGGGGAATATGTAAGAGAGGTTAAGCTATCAAGCAAAATGTCGAATGCAGATAAGATGCAGATGTTATTTTATCTTTATCAGCTTTCTTTGCGGGGGATTTATAAAAAAGGTCTTATAAGTTATACGAAGGAAAGGCGAACAGAGGAAATCGAATTAACGGAAAGCAATCAAAAACAAATCATCTCGGCAATTGGCGGGGTCTATGAAATAATAAATCTGCCAACGGCTCCTCCTGTAAAGAAATTCCCTTATTGTAAATCGTGTGCTTATTATGAGTTTTGCTATTCTAGGGAGGATGATTAGATATGTTGCGTGATCACTATATTTTTTCTAATGGCAGGCTTAAGCGTAAGGACAACACAGTGTATTTCGAAAATGAACAAGGGCAGAAAAAAGCCCTCCCTATTGAAGCGATTCAAACATTGCATTTGTTCGGCGAAATCGATTTAAACAGTAAATTTCTTACTTATATCAGTCAATACGGGATATCATTACAGTTCTATAATTACTATGGATTTTATGCAGGTGCATATCATCCAAAGGAGAAAAAAGAGTCGGGTCTAGTAATTGTAAAACAAAGTGCTCACTACTTAGATAGGGATAAGAGACAATTTCTAGCATATCAATTCTTGCAAGGTGCAGTCCATCATATGTTACGAAACCTTAGAAGACATAAAGAAAGTGTACAAACCCATATTGACGAGATAGAATTAATTGCACAGAAACTTCAATTTGCTAAAGATATTCAATCTCTTATGGGAATAGAAGGTCAGATTAGACATATTTATTATCAATCATTCAATCATATATTAAAACAAGACTTCTTAATGGAAAAGCGCGAGAAACAACCACCTAGAGATCCACTTAATGCGCTAATATCGTTTGGTAATACATTGATGTACACTGCAATACTAGGGGAAATATACAAGACCCCTCTAAATCCGACCATAAGCTACTTGCATGAACCGTCAGTGAGACGCTTCTCTTTATGCTTGGATATAGCAGAGATATTCAAACCACTAATTGTTGATTCGATTATATTTGCTTTAATAAACAAGAAAAGCATTACAAAAAAACATTTTGAATACTTAGAAAAAGAGATTTGTTACTTAAATGAAGAAGGGAAAAAACGCTTTATAACTGCATGGGAAGAGAAATTAGGTACATCAGTAAAACATAGAACATTAAATCGTAATACAACCTATCGATACTTATTGCGATTAGAATGTTATAAATTAGTAAAGCACGTTATTGATGATCAAGTATACAAACCATTAAAAGCGTGGTGGTAGTGTTGTAAAATTTCATATAATCGATTACATTATATGGTATGATTGGCGTATATGATAAATTTTTTAATTACATTTTGCAGCAAATGTGAATAGTGACTTAGTTTTGTCTAAAGCCTGTGGAATAAGGGGTTCTGAACTTTTTTTTCATAAAATTAAAATCGCAACCCCCGATTTACTGCAAATGGTATAATTCTTGTCAGACAAGAATGCTGTTCTGTCAGGCTTTCTGATGCTTAACTTTTGAGGATTTCATCTGAACGTAGTGGGATATAAAGACCTAAGAAAACGATTAAAACCGAGAAAATCGACCTAGATTTCATCTGAACGTAGTGGGATATAAAGGTAGATATCTGTATAAATTTCGAAATTAAAGATCCCGATTTCATCTGAACGTAGTGGGATATAAAGAAGAAAAAAAAGGAAAGCTATAATAAAGGCAATAAATTTCATCTGAACGTAGTGGGATATAAAGTGATATTCGGAGTCATTGACAATATCGACTGGTTTAATTTCATCTGAACGTAGTGGGATATAAAGTTACTATCAGTTTCATATTTAAGAAAATCATAATCATTTCATCTGAACGTAGTGGGATATAAAGTCGGTCTATCTCTTTGGGCTCTTGGCTTTGGTATCATTTCATCTGAACGTAGTGGGATATAAAGTTAGATCCTGATGTAAACGAGGTAGATTTAAAAGAATTTCATCTGAACGTAGTGGGATATAAAGTCCTATCCCACACATCCCAAATTGCTCTGTAAGCGTATTTCATCTGAACGTAGTGGGATATAAAGGTATAAAAAAGAAGCCCCTAGATTGGGGCTTTCTCATTTCATCTGAACGTAGTGGGATATAAAGTCTAATGACACCGCAGTATTTCTATGGGGCAATCCATTTCATCTGAACGTAGTGGGATATAAAGATCAAGGAATATGGGGATACGGTTTACTTCTCTGACCATTTCATCTGAACGTAGTGGGATATAAAGTGCTATGAACTGTATGAGTATTGCAAATTAGTTTTAATTTCATCTGAACGTAGTGGGATATAAAGATTCGAGCAAGGGCTGCTGCTTACACTCTAGCAAACAATTTCATCTGAACGTAGTGGGATATAAAGGTTAATAGGAGTGTTAGCAACTTTTTTCATAGCAGATTTCATCTGAACGTAGTGGGATATAAAGAACGAAGAAATGAGCCCATTCAACTTCAAAGAAATGATTTCATCTGAACGTAGTGGGATATAAAGATAGATGATTCAGTATTGTGTTTGTACAGGCAGGAGTATTTCATCTGAACGTAGTGGGATATAAAGGTCATATGAAATGTTTGGCGTTAATTTCTACAAGAATTTCATCTGAACGTAGTGGGATATAAAGTATATAAGTCCATTAACAGCACACGCTAACGGTACGATTTCATCTGAACGTAGTGGGATATAAAGACCTTTGTAAAACTCACCTTCATATCTAGGTAAACATTTCATCTGAACGTAGTGGGATATAAAGACAGTTAAAGGCATTCGTATTGGTTATGTGAAAGAATTTCATCTGAACGTAGTGGGATATAAAGACCTCAGACATAAGAACAAGACAGTTTGAAACCTTATTTCATCTGAACGTAGTGGGATATAAAGTTCGATGAAATGCTCGATACCATGAATGAAATGAAAGAATTTCATCTGAACGTAGTGGGATATAAAGTTCTTAAGGTCAATCCCTTGCCTAGCAAAAGATTCAATTTCATCTGAACGTAGTGGGATATAAAGAGTAGATTCTTTGAATTGATAGTGATATCTTTCTTCATTTCATCTGAACGTAGTGGGATATAAAGGTGCGACATCGGTATCTACGCTTTCAGGCGTTACCTCATTTCATCTGAACGTAGTGGGATATAAAGAGCGTACAAAAGCCCAAGCATAAAAGGCGAGTACCAATTTCATCTGAACGTAGTGGGATATAAAGACATCACCTACTTACTCTGGACCTTTATATCCTGATGATTTCATCTGAACGTAGTGGGATATAAAGTGAAATAGCTTAGGTTCAATATTTTGTTCATGTATGATTTCATCTGAACGTAGTGGGATATAAAGTTTGTCTCTTAAATCGTTTATTGTATTTCCTAACTTGATTTCATCTGAACGTAGTGGGATATAAAGATGGATGAAAACACTATTGACGTAGTGCAGGAGAAATTTCATCTGAACGTAGTGGGATATAAAGATGTTTAAGACGTCCGACAACTTCGGATATTGCTGATTTCATCTGAACGTAGTGGGATATAAAGATCAATGAAATCATTAAACATAATAAGGCTCATGCCATTTCATCTGAACGTAGTGGGATATAAAGACAAAGGCAGGATAAAGACATGACAGAGCAGGAACTTATTTCATCTGAACGTAGTGGGATATAAAGTCCAAGCCACAAACCAGTAATAAACAAGCTAATATATTTCATCTGAACGTAGTGGGATATAAAGAGCATAATCAATATATCTTCCATCGGGAAAATGAGAATTTCATCTGAACGTAGTGGGATATAAAGGAAGGTGGATATGGCCATTTAGTTGTTGTGCAAGCCAATTTCATCTGAACGTAGTGGGATATAAAGTAAGCAGGCTTTTTACTAATTGATCTCCCGTCTTTGATTTCATCTGAACGTAGTGGGATATAAAGAGAGAAGTAAATTGCAAATTATGTTTAAAGGAAATATTTCATCTGAACGTAGTGGGATATAAAGCAAACAGAGCAAAAGGAAGATTTAGCAGGCAACAAAATTTCATCTGAACGTAGTGGGATATAAAGGCTGATTAATGCAACGTATCAGCGTAGACTTTCCTATTTCATCTGAACGTAGTGGGATATAAAGCCAGTAGGCGCGGTTGCTACTGCAATCGTTGGCACATAATTTCATCTGAACGTAGTGGGATATAAAGTTGATTTTCGAACTCCAAAGACTACAGCGAAAACAGATTTCATCTGAACGTAGTGGGATATAAAGAAAACATTTGAAGGTGCGGATTTAGGTAGTCCTGAATTTCATCTGAACGTAGTGGGATATAAAGATTTAGCGGCTTTCAAAAGATTAAGTTGAAACTCAAATTTCATCTGAACGTAGTGGGATATAAAGAGGAGAGAACGTGTATTAATCATTACCGTATAAGTATTTCATCTGAACGTAGTGGGATATAAAGGCGGCTCTTGGAATCTTCTTAGCTGTTTGGGGTATCGATTTCATCTAAACGTAGTGGGATATAAAGAATCTAGTGAATTATGCAGTTGAAAGATTATACAAAATTTCATCTGAACGTAGTGGGATATAAAGAAGCAAAACATGACCTACAGAGTGCTGCAACACATATTTCATCTGAACGTAGTGAGATATAAAGATTAAAGACATTTACGCAAAGTTAGTGCGTGATGGTATTTCATCTGAACGTAGTGGGATATAAAGGTAAGAAGATACCATTTAATGACAAAAGAATCATGATTTCATCTGAACGTAGTGGGATATAAAGAAAGGTCTTTGGTTAAAAGTCGATTTATCGAGCAAATATTTCATCTGAACGTAGTGGGATATAAAGATTTATGAAGTAGATGTAACAGATGCAGACGGTGAATTTCATCTGAACGTAGTGGGATATAAAGCGATACATGCGAATCATATAAGACATTTAGGCAATCATTACATCTGAACGTAGTGGGATATAAAGGGTAAGAATACATGACGATTGGTAGGAACAAACTCATTTCATCTGAACGTAGTGGGATATAAAGTATGGAGGTACTTGGCAACAGTTCTCGATGTCTTATTTCATCTGAACGTAGTTGGGATATAAAGTGATGACTCTATCCTTTTCCATGCTATCCATTATCATTTCATCTGAACGTAGCGGGATATAAAGAACATATCAACTAAAATTACGACTGCCATGATAAAGTTTCATCTGAACGTAGAGGCAGATAAATTCAATTTTAAAGAATGTATTTTGAGTACATTAAGCGAAAACACAAATGCATTAGTAAGCACTTTCTACAAATTAATCCGTAAACATTTTTCATTCCTCTCAAAGTATTGTACAATGTAATGATACACTACTATGTTGGGAGCTTTTGCGTTTGAGTAAGAAGATTTATATCACGGAAGATACGATTCGGAATCGCTGTGTAAAAGAAACCACGTTTGACCGCGGAAAGAACTATTACCATTTAGGGAAAGTCGATTTCGTAAATGAAACAGATGTGGAAGGGAACTTTCAATCGGTCGTATCGGGAAGTGATCCATACAATATTTCCTTAGAATTTAATAAACATGGTGTACTGGAACGAGCAAAATGTGACTGTCCGGCGTTCTTTGATTCGCCTGGGCATTGCAAGCACATTGTTGCCTCGCTATTTTCTTTGAAAGATCAGGTGGAGAACCCTGTTCTAAAGGGGAAAGAGAAAAATCAAGAGATTGAGCAGATTCTTGATTTCTTTCACCAATCTTCGAATGAAGAGAATCAGCAGCTTCTTGATGTGGAGTGGACATTCTCTTATGAAGTACCACTTTCCTATTATCGCAAAGAGAGTTCGTGTAGCCTTTCGATGAGAATTGGTGTGGAGAGAATGTACAACGTAAGTCATATCGAGAAGTTCTTACACGCAATATGGAACAAGGAAGAATATAGCTTTAGTAAAAAGTTCTCCTATACTCCTTGGCTCCACCGTTTCTCTGAGCAAGATCAGCTAGTGATAGATCTGTTGTTGGAGATTTTCGAGCATGAGAAGATAGCCAATACGAGTAGTTTCGTTCAGCGCTCTATTTTCCAAGGGAAAAAGGTGCAATTATCTCGTCCTTATATCATCCGGTTATTTGATCTTTTCATCAATAAAGTGATACATATTGATATTAACCAAGAGCTTTTTCCAGATGTGCCAGTGATTCAACAAGATATTCCAATCACTTTTGAACTGACTCAAGTACAGAACGATTTACAACTGACGGTGCGAAGACTAGGGAAAATCGCCTCTTTTTTGAAGGAAGGGGGAGTATTCTTTTATCAGCATCGAGTGTATGTAACTAGCGAACAGCAGAGTAAAAAGCTGATTCCGTTATTGACTAGCTTTGAAAAGCTACGTTCCGATACGATGCGTATTCCAGAAACCTATAAACAGGATTTTGTCTCTGGAATGTTACAACATTTTAAGATCGATAGAGAGATTGAAGTCGATAAGAAAATTACGGAGCAAATTTTACAATTGCCTTTACATATTAAAGTGTTCTTAGATGCAAAAGACGGTACGATTCTATGTGATTTACAATACCATTATGGCGAAACGGTAGTGAAACCATTCTCAGAGAACAATATGGAGACTGATTCGAGCACAGGAAAAATTCTAATCCGCGACCTAGTCAAAGAGCGGCAAGTGATGTGGGTATTCGAAGAATTAGAGTTTCAATATAATGGCCAGTTCATGTATTTAGAAGATGATGAACGGATTTATTCGTTCTTATTTGAGTCTTTACAGAAGTTGCAGCCGTTAGCAGACATTTACTATAGTGACCATTTTAGAAGTATTCATCGTTCCCGAAAGCCGAAAGCTAAGGGGAAAGTCGTTTGGAACCATGATATCAATATCCTGGAAGTATCCTTTGATATGGAAGGAATATTACTTGAGGAGCTACCTAGTGTCCTTGCAGCCATCCAAGAAAAAAAGCAATACCATCGCTTAAAGGACGGATCGTTCTTAAGCTTACATGATGAAGATAGTTCCGAGCTCTTACATATGGCGAGATTACAAGAAGAATTACAGTTGAAAAAGACAGATTGGGATAAGCCGTTTATTTCTCTACCACTACATCAGGCGATGTACTTAGAGCAGATGAATCAACAAGACGACCATTTCTTTGATACCGAACAAGATTTCAATGCCTTAGTACAACGGATTAAAGAACCTTCGGAAACGGAGTATGTGCTACCAGAACAGTTACAGCCGATTCTTCGTCCTTATCAGAAGGTAGGATTCCAGTGGCTACGCTCGCTGGCTGAGCTAGGTTTCGGTGGAATTTTGGCTGATGACATGGGTCTAGGGAAGACATTACAAGCAATTAGCTTTATCCTTTCACTTCATCAGGAGCGGCAAAAAGAAGGGAAGGGTTTATCATCTCTCGTAATAGCGCCGACATCGCTCGTGTACAACTGGCAGAGCGAGTTCCAGCAGTTTGCACCAGAATTGCAAGTAGTTGTCGTGTCGGGGAACCAAGTGGAGCGTCAAAGTCTCTTTGCTAGCGTGGCGGATGCGGACGTTGTCGTAACATCATATCCGCTAATACGACGGGATATTGAATTTTATAAGAAGATTGCATTTGCAACGTGTATTTTAGATGAAGCACAGTTTTTGAAAAATCACTTAACCTTGACAGCTCAATCCGTGAAATTGATTCGTGCCAAGAGCTTCTTCGCCCTTACGGGAACGCCTGTCGAGAATTCTATTAACGATTTATGGTCAATTTTTGACCTTGTATTACCGAAATATCTTCCACCGATCCAATCGTTCCAAAGAATTTATGGGAATGAGCCAAAGAATTTAAGTAAGCGAGTAAAGCCGTTTATTTTACGAAGATTAAAGGCCGATGTGCTGAAAGAGCTACCGCCAAAGATTGAGAATAAGTTGGTTTCGATTTTAACAGATGAACAGAAGAAACTATATCTAGCATATCTGGAACAAATTAAGGGGCAAATTTCAAGTATCATCCAAACCGATGGATTTAATAAAGGAAAACTTAAGATATTAGCAGCGCTTACTCGCTTGCGCCAAATATGCTGCCATCCAGGTCTGTTTATTGAAGATTATGCAGGGGAAAGTGGGAAACTTCAGCAGTTAAAAGAAATCTTAGGGGAAATGATTGCAGGTGGACACCGCATCCTAATCTTCTCACAATTCTCTAGTATGCTGAAAATCATCCGCGAGGTGATGGAGCAGGAAGAGTATCGATACTTCTATCTTGATGGTTCAACGCCAGCACAAGAACGTATGGCAATGGCCCAGAAATTTAATGAAGGGGAACGAGATATATTCCTTATTTCATTAAAAGCGGGTGGTACAGGTTTGAACCTTACTGGGGCAGATACTGTTATCTTGTATGACTTATGGTGGAACCCTGCGGTAGAAGACCAAGCGGCAGATCGCGCGCATCGAATTGGGCAAGAAAAGGTTGTGCAGGTCATTCGTATGGTTACGCAAGGTACAATAGAAGAGAAAATCTATGAACTACAACAGAAAAAGCGTGAAATGATTCAGCAAGTTGTACAATCAGGAGAAACCTTATTGACAAAACTTTCGGAACAAGAAATTCTTGACCTACTATCCCTAGAGTAATAGTATGAATTCATAACCTATAGAGAATTAGAGGAGAACACATGGGAGATAAGAAACGTCCTTGGGATTTCATAACGACAAAAATTAAATATAAAATGATGTTGTCGGCACTTGTTGGATTGTTTGTGATTAGTTTTTCTACGATTTGGGTGACGAAGTTTGCATCGGAACAATTCTTTTATCCTATGGTGGAGAAAAATTATTCGTTAAAGCTGGGTGCGCAGGCTGAATTGCTGGACAGCTTTATTGCAGAACGGTTACATGATATTGATAGTTACATTAATCAAGTGAGTTGGAATCTTGAAAGTTTCACACACGGTGAGGAACTGTCCGACGATTGGCATGAACAATTCCATCTGGAGTCTTCGCTAACTACCTATGTAGAGAATCAGGCAGGTGTTTATGAGCAGTTGTTCGTGATTATGCCAGATATGCGAATGATTTCATCACTTGGGATGAAAGACTTAAAAGCAACAGAAAAGCAATATACTATGGCAGCGCAGCTCAATCGGGCACGCATATTATCGTCCAACATCTCCAACTTAACGCAGGAACCGATTAGTGTGATTGCAGCACCTATACGATTTAAAAATGAGGTTATCGGTGTCATTGGCGGGACGATACATTTGAAGCATATTAATCAACTGTTTCTTAAGGAAACTGAGAAAGACAATATATATGCTGTGAATATGCTAGGGCAGTATGTCGTTCATTCCGATTTTGAGCAACTACTACAGAATATGGATGAACATCTTGCCCAAGAGGATTTTGTAGAAGATAACGGATGGATTATACGGGAAGGGCTTCATGGTGGGGATTCTACCCATATCTTCTATTCTAGAATAGAGGAAAATCCGAATTGGGTTTTAATTAGTGAAATTCCATCTAGCATTTTGTTTGCAGAAGTGAATACGTTTTTCTCAATTTTACTATATTTAATCCTAGCCGGTATTATCATAGGTTTGCTCACCACCTATTGGGCATCGGCATCTTTTTCGCACCCGATTGTCAGAATGCGGCAAGTATTTGAAAAGGCAGCGGCAGGAGATTTGTTTGTCAGGGCTGAAGAAGATCGTTCGGACGAATTAGGGCAAGCAGCTAAAAGTTTCAATGTAATGATAGATAGGTTAAGGAATATGACATTCTATGATCCTTTGACGGAGTTACCAAACCTAAAGTATTTCTCTTATTATTTGAACTCCGAGAAGTCAGTCAATAAACGTCATATAGCACCTTTTGGTGTAATCCTCCTATCGATTAACTCATTCAAGACTATTAATGAGACACACGGCTTTGAAGTGGGAGATAAGCTATTGATTGAAGTAGCAAAACGCTTAGAGCGCATGGCAATACATGCAGATAGCATAGAATTTGCCGCTCGTTTTGGCGGTGATGAATTTATTTTGCTGCTGAAGAACGTGCCGGACCTCCGACAGATGGAAGAAGAACTAACCCTGCTGTTGCGTGTGTTGAATCGCCCATATGATATTTCCGAAGATAGCCTTATGCTACGGTTTATCCTAGGAACGGTGTATTATCCTGCTGGTTTTGATACAGATGTTCCGTCGATTATATCTACCATTAGTGTTGCTAGAACGCAAGCGAAGCTTTCTAAGAAGTCGTATATCATCATTACGAATGAAGACAACAACGTGAAAGAAATTCATCAACGGTTCTTATTGACGAATGATTTAGCTAAAGCAATAGAGAACAATGAATTAGAGATTTACTATCAACCAATTTACGACTTGCAAGATGAGAAAACTACTGGCTTGGAAGCATTGTTAAGATGGCACCACCCGCAAAACGGGATGATATCTCCTACGGTTTTCATACCGCTTGCCGTAGAGGCAGGAATGATAGATTCAATAGGCCAATGGGTGTTGAAACATGCTAGCATACAATTGCTAGAGTGGCATAAGATAGGGTTTGAAGGCTTGACAATGAGCGTGAATATATCTCCAGAACATTTCGCTCAGAACTCTTTCCCGTTTCAAGTCAAAAGGATTTTAGATGAAGTACAGCTCAATCCTAAATATCTACAAATTGAAATCACAGAAGAAGTTGCCCTATATAATTTAGAGGATCAAGAAGAAAAGCTAAAAACGTTGAACAACTGGGGTATACGGATTTCAGTAGACGATTTCGGGACTGGGTATTCTTCGTTCCGCTACTTAGCACAGCTTAGCATCAATCAGGTGAAAATAGATAAGTCATTCATTAGCAATCTACCCAATCGACAAAAGGATGCGGCGATTGTCAAGACGATTGTTTCTATGAGTCAGGCATTAGAAATGGATTGTGTGGCAGAAGGGGTAGAAACGGAGGAACAACGCGATTTCTTACGTTCCTTACATTGTAGGAAGATGCAGGGGTATCTCTTAACGTATCCGCTTCCGGCTACAGAAATGAAAACATGGCTAGAAAAACAAAAGTCCCTCGCTTAATGAGGGACTTTGTATTTCATCTGTTTTGGCGTGGAAGGGTATATCATTTTAGTAATCTTTGGTGCGAATTGAAATAACAGAATACCAATTAAGGCTGACGCAAGTATGAAGAGACTACTAAATAGACGTATTGAATCTAACGCTAGACTTGCAATAATTACCGAGAACTCCCCACGTTGTGTAAGGGAAATGCCTGCACGTAATGAAACCTTCTTCGAAAGTCCATACATTCTCCCACCGATTACTCCTACTAAAATCTTCGCAACGATAGACCAGAGGATTAGAACTATAAGTAAGCCAGCCATAGGAATACCTGCACCAAAAGCTACTGTTGTTCCGAAGTAGACGAAGAACAATGGTAGAAACAGGTCTCGAACGGGTAGGATGACATGTTCGAGATTCTGTGTGCGGCGTACCTCGGCTAAGATAATCCCAGCTAAGAATGCTCCTAACACTTCTGATAAGTCTAATAATAATGCGAGACCACCATAGGATAATGCGATTCCTACGATGAAGAGGATGAAAATATCTTCCGTTAAATACTTATCAACAAAATGCTCAAGCTTTCTAAATATCACCTGACCGATAAACACGGCGCCTAAGATTAATCCAATAATTTTCACAAAGATGATTGCGAAGTCAAAACCACTTAAGCTTGTACCTGCTGTGAGACCTACTAAGACGGCAACGGCAATCGGAGCCACGAGATCTTCAAATATGAGCAATCCTAACATGAATTCTGACTCTGTATTTGCCATTCGCTTGGAGCTTTCTAATAACTTAGCAGTGATAGAGGAGCTAGTCGCGTATACTACACTTCCGATTAAGAATGATGTCAACCAGTCGAGGCCAAAGAAATAACAAATGAGCATGGTAATACCGAGATTTAAAAATACGTCGAGAAAACCTGCAGGAGCCACACGTTTGGCTATACCAACAAGCCGTGATAATGGGAATTCCATTCCGAGCATAAAGAATAATAAGACTATGCCGATTTCACCAGACACATACAATAATTTATTATCAGATAAGAAACCACCAAGAATAATTCCTAATATAATATATAGAATGACACCGGGGATGCGGATCTTCATGCCTATATAACCAACAAAGAATAATAAGAGCAGGATTAAACCAGCAGATAATAAAACAGGGAGGTTAACGTCCAATAGTTATTTCTCCTCTCCACTGCACAGTAATTCAAATGCGGCCATTTGTTCTGTCTTACCTGCAGCCATCACTGTATCTCCTACAAACAGCATCTCAGTTGGGTCTGGACTGACAATCATTTGTTCTCCTCGTTGAATCGCAACAATTGACACACCTGTGAGGGTACGGATTCGAGAATCACAAATCGGTTTATTCACGATAGGCGATTTAGCTTTTAATGTAATCCATTCCATGATTAATTGCTTTTGGAATACTTTCATTTGGTCAATACAAACTGGCTGATAAGTAGCACCTAACAACTGTGCACCAAGCTCGCGCGTTTCATCGGCCGTTAAACTTACGCAATAATCTGCTTCGTCTTCATCTGCATCGTTGAAAAAGTATAATTCTCTTTTTCCTGTATGATGGATTATAATGGTAACCTTATTGCCTTCCACTGTTGAAATTGAAATTTTCTTGCCTATTCCAGGTAGGTCTGCCATTCTCACTTGCATCAAATCACCTCAACGTTTCTTGATATTCACATATGATACCAATTATATCCTAGAAATTATTCCAGATGCAATCAACGTTGGAATTTCATGCAAGAATAAAGTTGGAAAATACTTTATTGTCGAAAAAAGAAGGAATTGTCAGAATTGTGTTGAAATATTACATTTATAAAAGAATAGAATAACTATAAAGGGAAGGGGGCGCGATATAAATGAATCTACAAGCATCGAATAGTATTATGAGACCTATGGTCAAAATGCCAGATAAACCCTTCATGGAAATTAAAACTCCTAGGCAAGATCAGTTGGAAAAACAGCACAATGTTTCCAATGAGAGTGTGAAATCTGTGGTGAGAAAATCCACGGAAGAAGTATATAACAGCATGAAAAAGTTAGTAGAGAATACGGACTACTCTGTCAATTATAAAATAGACGAATATTCTGGAATGAGCCAGGTATCGATTAATATGAAGAATTCAGGGAAAGAGGTAGCAAGTCTACCACCTGATATTGCAACAATCATCGCAGACCGTGCGACGAAGACGACAATCGGTGTCATGCTAGACTTCTACGCATAACTCGAACAACACATACATAAGCCTTTTCTATGGATGATAGAGAAGGTTTTTTTATTATTTTTTAGTATTTTAAAGATTAATAACCATTGCTAGAAGATGGTAACGATGTTACAGTAAAGATATGTTGCATTTTAGAATTGTTTTAGAATTTTCATATAGATGGGATGACGTGCAATGCAATGGGTTAGAGAACGATGTATAGAAGTGATTGGTCAGATTGATCAGGTTGTGGAAGGAACCCAAGATATATATGGTTCTATCTATGACAAGCTTCCCATGCTCGAAGAAGAAATTCAATTGACTTCAAAAGAAGTTGATATATTACTCGATTTTTTTCTTCATTCCGATGCAGTAGATACCAATCAAGCTAATGAAGATGCATTACATCTATCACAGGTGTTACATAAGGTCTTTGCAGAAGTGTCAATTGTAAGTGAACACATGGCTGATGAAACAGAATTTAAGCGGATTATGGAACGATTCCTTGCGAAGGAAGACAATTCACAAATTAGTGTTCGCGATTTAATGAAAATAATCCCTATTATAAAGAATAAAATTTCTGATATAGAATTAATCTCTATGAACGCGATTATCTATTCTTCTCGTCTCGGAGAAGAAGGTAGAGCGTTTGAAGTAATATCCGATCATATCATGGGGATATCGAACAAGGTAGCAGAATACTATGACGATATGGAAATCTACGCCACTGATTTAGAGCAGTGGAATGACGATTTTACAAAAAGCTTAGATCAAATCATACATTATCACCGTACTTTAACGTCTGAGCAATTACAGAACTTCCAATCGATGCATGAAAAAGTGTTCGAATCACTCAAGACTATCAGAGATTTGCTGCATAATATTATTATGAACCTTCAGAATTCCGTAGAGCCAGTGCAACATTTAATGGGGCAGATTCAAATTCAAGATATTATTCAGCAGAGTCTGGAAAACTTAAACAAAATCATCCGTGATGTATGTAATAAAATCGACGAGGATGCTGGTAAGGCGAATTTATCAAAAGAAGATGAGTTAAACATGCTAACGTTTAACTATCAAGGGCTGGCCCTAGCTGTACGTCTCATCATTGACATCGAAGGAAGACTCGTAGAATCACTAACGGATATTGAGAAAACAGTCATAGAATCAAAGACAAAAATCGACGAGCTTCTGGAGGAAGGTAGCTTGATGGTGGATTTGTTGAGTGGTGAACGTCAAGGGAACAAAAATGTCATTCAACTTATCTTTGAAGATGTCGATAAATTTTTGTTCGATTTTCAAGTAGAATTAACGAATATATGTAAAGAGACGGATGAGCTTGCAAGTGTGGAAATTTCCTTTATGAAACACATGCGAGGCATCGAAAAGATGGTTATGAAGATAGAGAAGGCCATGAACCAACTCAGCAAGCTGAATTTATTTAGTCGTATTGAATTAGCACGCATCAACGCGCGAGACAGCTCTTCCTTTGTCAATGAAATTAACAATATTTCAGAAGCAGTGATTAAAGAAGTAAAGGACAATGAAGAGTTTGTTGCTCGTCTGCGTGTCCAATTGGAGCAGGATTTACAGACGTTCCAAGAAGTGTTGGGGAGTAACCGCACAAGTATTCAAGAGATGCTAGTGTTAGTGGATACATCCTTATCGCAAATGGATATCATCCGTACTCTAGTAATGCAAGCAATTCAACCAATCGGATACTCTGGGAAAAACATGGCTACGGAAATCGGTAACATAGAACGAAAAATTAACCAGCGCTATGCTCTCCATGAAATCATTGAGGAAATAAAAGTAAATTTGATGGAATTAGAGGGAGAAATCGAGACGAAATACCAAGCTGCTTTAGATAAACATCAAATCTCTCATTGGGAGAATCAAAGTCCAGAGTTGATGGAATTATTGAATCGTTTAACGACCCATTATGAGCGCACAGTTGCGAAACTCACATGGGAAGATACTTCCTTAGACATCGGTGAAGACGGTGGGGAGCTTACATTATTCTAAATAGATAGGGGGAGTATGAATGGAGATTAGTAGAATCGATCAAGATACTGTGATCGTAAGGCCGTTGGATCATGCGATTACACTGTATAATGCAGAAACTTTTAAAGACGCATTATTGCAAGTGATGGATGAAGGGACGCCATCAGTGATTATAGATTTACAACACGTGACGAACATTGATAGCACGGGCCTAGGGAAAATACTAGTTTTTAACAAAAGGCTTAAGGAACAAGAGCGTAGCCTACGTCTGATTAATGTTAATCATGCACAAATTAAGACGCTATTTTCTGTGATTCGCTTATATGAGATTATAGAGATTGAAGGTATGTAGATATATTTGTAGAAGGTCTAATTTGTCACCTCAGATTTTTTATTAACGAATGAGTATCTCCCATTGAAGTGAACTAGTTGCAACGGTACTCGTAATAATGGGAGTTCTTTGCCTTGTGCGAGGATATCGAGAATGTCGATTAACTTTTGGATGTACACTCGAATGTTCATAGGGAACTTTAGCTCATTGCCTTCACGGCAAGAGAATAGCACCCAGTTACGAATCGTTTCATAATGAAAGGGAGATTTCCAGTCATTCGCTTCTTCGTAGATTACAAGAATTTTAGCAGTCAGGGTTGTAAGGTCTTCGGGCTGCATGGACTTCAAATGTATGACAGGCTGCACATCAGTGAAACCATTGTTTAGAGAGGAAGCAGTAATACGTAACCGCTGTGCTAATGGCTCATAGGTTGGGATACCGCGTTCACTGTTTTGAAGCAGCTCGTTCGTACCTACAAGTAAGAACATGCAATTGTGGATTTCGCCAGAGATACAACTATCAAAAAGAAAACGTAGATTCTCATAGATTACCTGACGGATATCCGAACGAACATGAAGTGCTGTTTCTAGCTCATCAATTAACAGAATTATCCCTTGATAACCTAAGAGTGTAGATAGTTTAATAAACGCTTTGAGAAAATCTAAAGCGTTGTTCCGGTCTACATGTCCTTTTATGCCAAATTTCGTTTTTAACGACTGAGGCATATTTTTTTCGCCTTTTATCCAGGAGGAAGTAGCATCCATCAGTTCGATATCTTTTTGAATCTTAGCACGGATAAAGGAAATGAACACCCTAGCAAAGTCTCCATGATACTGACTGATGACCTGTGTAACCTCGTAAATTTCCTTCGAAGCTAAAGTGCTATCTTCATAGGATTGCAGTTTTTTAATCCATTGATTGAAAATCTCTTCAAAGCCCTTCTCGGTAATCGTAACTGACTCGATCGAAAGATTATGCATGAATTGATAATAGAGCTCGTCCCATTTGTTGAGGGTAAAGCTATGATTCAACTGAAGTCGTGATACAATAAAGTTCTGCCTCGTAGCCATGTTGTGAACATGTTGAAGTAAGAACGATTTACCAACCCCATAATCGCCGGATATAAATTTCATTGAACCATTACCTTCGGCTACTAAATCTAGATTCCGCTGCAATTCTATGATTTCAGCTTCTCTACTTACTAGAATCGAATCGACTGAAGATTTAGGAACGATTCCGTTTTTTAATGAATGTATCATCAACTTAGCATCCATATTGTAATTCCTTCCGAATTTAGGCTCTATTACCCATATTATAAGGATAATTAGCTCATTTGTCATGTATTCGTTCTTCGTTTATACTGTAATTGTGCATAGTAGAAAAAAACAGAGAAAATAGATTGCTATATTATATGAATGGCGGGGGATTCGTCGATGGAAGATAAAATCAGGAAAGAAGTAGAAGGTAGAGTTGAAGATAGAAAAGATGAACAGTTGGATAAGAGCTCAGATGAAAACTTGGATGCAGGCTCAGATGATCAATCAGAAGGGTATCGCTATGGGAAAATGTATCATCGAGGTGCAGCCTATTTACTAGATTTAGTTCTAGTAGGAGTCGTAGCAATGGTGGTGAATGCTGGATTGTTCTTGGTCACAGGGAAGCCGATTGTTGCGGAAGAACTATACTCGTTAGGAACGAGCTACGATGAGACTACGTCTTTTGAAGCAATCTTCCTACTTCTTAACGCATTGTATTTCGTGTTAATGCCTACTACTTCTTTTCAAGCGACATTTGGCAAGCACCTCTTTGGCATGAAGATTATTGATTTACAAGGAGAGCCGTTGACGCTCGGGAGATCCTTAGGGAGATATGTAGGGACGATGCTATCAGCGCTTATCTTTTATATTGGGTTTTTGATGATTGGCCTTACCAAGAATAAGCGGGGGCTACACGATATGTTAGCTAAGACATATGTCGTGTACCGCAAGTAGTCTATGATGCGTATTTACACATCTTTACGAAATGCATTAGCCATCATTCACAAGCGTGACTGGCTATGGATTGCTTGCTTTAATGCAATTGTAGTAGTAACTCTTATCATCTTATCGTTTGTGCTGTATGATGGTCTGGTTGAAGGTGAGTATCAGATGAATGATACAGCCGATATAGAGGAAAAGCAGTACATGGATTCCCAGTTGATGCGGGACATTCAAGTGAAGACGGGCTTGAACCAAGAAATCAGCCGAAAAATTATAGAACAAGCGGAACAGTACGAACATCTCTCCGTAGAACTTATACTTTCAGTGATGCTCATCGAAAGTACATACCAAGCTGACGCAGTCAGCGGTGCTGGTGCCATTGGCATTATGCAAGTCATGCCAAATACCGGACAATGGTTAGCGGAGAAGCTAGGCAAGTCATTCCAAGCAGAATTATTATTTGATCCAATCTATAATATGGAGCTTGGATGCTTTTATTTAAACGATTTAATGGAACGGTATGGCGATTTGCATACGGCACTCACAGCCTATAATCGTGGCGAGACAGGTATGGAGCAGTATCGGCAAATGCATGAACGAACAATATCGAGCTATAGTTTAAATGTCATACAGCAACTAAACAACGCGGAGAAAAGGTAGGTCGTTACGACCTACCTTTCATAATCCATTTCTCTAAGCGATGTACCCCTTGATACATCAAAGTCGCGATACAAGCGATGATGAGTAGACTCATCATCACTAAGGTGAAATTAAATACCTGGAAACCATATATGATCAAATAACCCAGACCCTGTTTTGCAACTAAAAACTCTCCTACAATAACCCCAACCCATGCCAGACCAACATTGACTTTCAAAGTAGATACAATGGTAGGCACAGATGCCGGCAAGATAACTTTGGAATAAATGTCTTTCTTGGATCCTCCAAAGGTTTGAATTACCTTTATATAGTTAGGATTTACTTCTTTGAAGTTCGTATAGACTACAATCGTTGTGATAATGATGGTAATCGCCAACGCCATAGCCATAATTGAAAAGAATCCAGGACCAAGGCTGACGATGAAAAGTGGTCCTAAGGCTACCTTCGGCATACTGTTTAGTACGACTAAATACGGTTCTAACACACGATTGAGGAATGGCGACCACCATATAATCGTGGCTAGGACTGTTCCTAATATGGTTCCCAGTAAAAAGCCTATCACGGTCTCCATTAACGTCATAGAGATATGAGGAAGCAGGGAGCCATCAGCAATTTTCACTAAGAATAGATCGAATATTTTTGAAGGGTAACTAAAGATTAACGGGTTGATCCAACGGTTCGAAGACGCGATTTCCCAAGATACGAAGAAACCAATCAGAATCGATATTTGTACAAGGAATACTTTGATTTTCTCGATACGTAGGTTCTTCACATGTGCCGCATGGATCTTTTTTGGCTCTATGGGCCCTGAACTGCAGACATTATTCATCTTGGTCCAACTCCTTCCAAATTTTGTGGAAGATCTCATAGAAACCGTCCACTTCTCTAGCGAGGAAAGGTTTGGTTTCACGAATATGCTCAGGGATTTCGATGATTTCTTTGATTCGTCCAGGATTGTTATCGAGGATAGCGATCTTATCGCTCATCGCAATCGCCTCTGCAATATCGTGGGTCACAAGAATGGCTGTCTTATTTTGTTTCTTTAACGTATCGAATACGAGGTCTTCGAGTTTTAATTTATTCTGATAGTCAAGGGCTGAAAATGGTTCATCTAATAGAAGTACCTCAGGGCTAGATACTAGAGTGCGTACAAGGGCTGCGCGCTGTCTCATGCCACCTGATAATTGAGAAGGATAGTGATGCTGATATTTACCTAGACCTAATTCATCTAGTAGATACTTGGCATGCTCTATGGAATCCTTCGTTAATTGACCCATTACTTCTAAGCCGACGCAGGCGTTTTTCAGAATTGACTTCCATTCAAACAGATAATCGGACTGTAACATATATCCAACGGTAGCAGATGGTTTTGTGATTAATTGATTGTCAATTGAAATGGAGCCGCAGGTAGGCTGAAGTAATCCAGCGATACAAGATAAAATCGTGCTTTTCCCACAGCCACTAGGGCCGACGAGGCTAATAAATTCCCCTCTTTGTATTGCTAATTGAATGTTTTCGATTGCTACGTTAGCTTCTTTGTTCGTAACATAAACATGGGTTAAATTTTCTATTGAAATTTTTGGATTTTCCATACCAATCACTTTTTCATAGCTTTTTGTGCGAAACTTGTGTCAACTAGCTTAGAGTATTCGGCGCGTTTTTGTAATTCACCAGCTTCGTCAATGATATCTTGTAAGAGAATCCATTCAGCTTCATCAAGAATTGGGTTTGTATCATAAGACTGTTGTGCCTTATACCGCTCCACGACAGAAGTTATAAGTGATAAATCAGTATCTTCGAAGAATGGAGCAATTGATTTTGCAACTACATCTGCTGGTTGCTCATAGACCCACTTTTGTGCTTTGTATAATGCGTTCGTAAACTTTTGGACTACTTCTTTATTCTTTTGGATATAGCTGTCTTTGGCCATGAAGGACGTGTAAGGGATGTTCCCACTTTCCGCACCAAAGGAGGCAATGACATGACCAATTCCTTCTTTTTCAAAGATAGAAGCCTGTGGCTCAAATAGCTGTACATACTCCCCAGTGCCACCAGCGAAAGCGTTAGGGATATTCCCGAAGTCGATATTCTGAATTAGCTCTAGGTCTTGCTGTGGGTGAATCCCGTGTTTCTTTAACACGAACTCTCCTACCATTTGAGGCATTCCGCCCTTGCGTTGCCCTAAGAATACACTACCCTTTAAATCATCCCACTTGAAATTTGGCTGTGGCGTTCTTGCGACTAGGAAAGTGCCGTCAGTTTGGGTGAGCTGTGCGAAATTCACAACGATGTCATCTGTCCCCTGCTGATACACATAAATACTCGTTTCACTTCCTACAAGGGCAATGTCAGCGCCACCGGAAAGTAAAGTGGTCATGGTTTTGTCGCCACCCCAAGCGGTAGTGATCTGCACATCCAATCCTTCCTCCGCAAAAAACCCTTCAGAAACTGCTACGTACTGCGGTGCATAAAAAATTGAACGTGTAACCTCAGCTACCTGGACAGTCTGGAGTTCAGTCGAGGATTTGCCACAGCCAGTAAAAACTAAAGATACGGTCAATAAAATGATAAGGCAAAGCTGCATTTTTCTCATAAAACTATACACACTCCTTATAGAATCTTTTGATTGTAAAGGTCGGAATCATTTGTATAGTATTCATGCATAGGCGAATGTGTCACAATCTACAAAAAAAAGAATGCAAATTAAGGAGAAATATCGTGAAAAATGTCGATATATGTAAAATGCATGATATAATTAGACACAAAGGTCAAATTTAAGGGTTAGATGTGGAAATTGGGGTGATAGGATGGGTAATGAGAGTAATAAGAAAACGATTATGGTTCAAAGCCTTACAATACCAGCGAGGATAATAGGTATCTATGCTTTTTTAAGCAGCGCGTGGATCGTTTTTTCCGATCGTCTTTTAGTTGTTTTTATTACTGATCCTAACGCTTTAACAACAGCACAAACGCTAAAAGGATGGTTCTTTATTTTTGTCACATCCGCGTTTTTGTTCGTTTTGATTTATATATATGTAAGAGAGATACTTGAACAAAAAAGGAAAGCAGCATTAACTGCCTCTGTGTTAGAAAATGCAGTAGAGGGAGTTATGATTGTAGATAAAGATTGGAAAATATACTCCATTAATAAAGCACTCACAAAAATCACTGGCATTCCAAAAGAAAATTTAATAGGTAAGTTTGCAACAGAACTAATGTCTAAGTTTAATGAGGAAAATTTCCAGACTGAAATATGGGAGCAGATTGTTAAGACAGGCAATTGGTCTGGAGAGATGTGGGCAGAAAAGGGAAATGGAGAACAATACTTAGCGCGGATTACGATCAGCTCTGTCAAAAATGAAACTGGTGAGAACACCCATTATATTGTGTTCGCATCTGACATAACACAAGAGAAGTTTCTCGAAGATAAAGCAAACTATTTAGCCTTAAATGACCCATTAACAGAGCTCCCGAATCGAGCATTTATCGTACAACATATGAAACAATTACTTATCGATGGCCAAAATTCAGATTATCTATTTTGTGTATATTTAATAGATTTAGATGAATTCCAGCAAATTAACGAATGCTTCGGTCATGATTGGGGTGACACGGTTCTAAAAGAAGTAGCATCTAGACTTGTCAACATTGACAATCAATTGACAATTGCCAGGTATAGTGGGGATATCTTCATCGTTGTTCAATCGTTTCCGAGGTTTACAACAGAAGTAAACGAACAACAATTCACAACACTTGCGCAATCAATCTGGAATATTTTCCAAAAACCTTTTTCTATCAATCAAGAGGAAATATTTATCACTGCTAGTATCGGAATAAGTATATATCCACAGGATGGACAAGCATGGGAATACTTACTGAAGAATGCAGAGAGCGCTACCCAAGATGCGAAGCGTCACGGCAAGAATTGTTACCGTCTATACGCACCAGATATGAATCAGCGTGCTGTGGAAAGACTCTCGATGCAAAACAATCTGCGGCTTGCGTTAGAACGCAAGGAATTTGTATTACATTATCAGCCGCAACTTGATGTGCATACGAATCACATCATTGGAATGGAAGCTTTAATTCGTTGGCAGCATCCGGCGTTAGGAATGGTATCGCCAGCACAGTTTATCCCTTTGGCAGAAGAAATGGGACTCATTGTAGCAATCGGTGAATGGGTTCTAGAAACAGCTTGTACGCAGAACCGTCAATGGCAAGAGCAAGGTTTGCCAGAAGTTAGCATGGGCGTGAATTTATCGGCTTTACAATTTAAAAATTCGAATCTACATGAAATAGTGAAGAATGTCCTGGATCAATCAAGATTGGACGCAGGATTGCTTGATTTAGAAATCACGGAACAAATTGCAATGGACGGAGAGAGCTCGATAGAAATCTTGCAATCGATTAAAGAATTAGGTGTGTCAATTTCTATTGATGATTTTGGTACAGGTTATTCCTCGTTTAAATATTTGAAGGAGTTTCCAATTAAAACAATTAAAATTGACCGCTCCTTTATAAAAAATATTCATCAAAATGAAAAAAATCGAGGAATTGTTACAGCAATTATTGCGATGGCATATACCCTTGGTTTACAAGTACTAGCAGAAGGTGTAGAACTTGCCGAGGAACTGGATATCTTGAAAGAGGTAGGTTGTGACTTCTACCAAGGTTACTATTTCAGTAAACCTTTACCATGCGAAGAAATACAAAGGTTACTAAATCCACCGTGCGAATCTACCAACTTTTAGTCATAGTAATGACTACTAAAAAAGCACTACATTTTGTGAAAATGTGCTATAATGAAATTATTATATTTGCACTTTTTGTACAAGTAATTGTATATGCTTTTGATATATGTATTTATATATAAATTAGGGGAGAGTTACCATGAAGATATCTGCTCAAATTGCACAAGAAATAGTAGATTTTATTTATAACCGAACTGGCTTCCATTCTATTGTGTGTAATGACCAAGCGGAAATCATCGGTGATTCGGCTAAGACTCGTTTCGGAATTCAACATGCAGGTGCGAAGAAACTGCTGACTTCTAACACGACAATTATTAAAATTACTGCAGAAGATGCGATTGCATCCAATGGCTCAATAAAGGAAGGTGTTAACTTACCGATTGAGTTTAACGGAGCTAAGATAGGGACATTCGGGATTGCAGGAGATTTGAATTTTACGGTCCCTGTTGCCAGCATTGCAGCAGAGTTGATTTCGACACGCTTGCGTGATGAGCAGACGAAAATCACATTAATTGACTATGTAGGTAGGCTTAATGACTCCGCGCAAGAAACAGTTGCTGCCATTGAGCAGATTACCGCTTCATCACAAGAGCTAGCGTCTACAAGTGAAACCGTTGCTGCATCGTCAACAAGAGCTTCTCAATATGTGCAGAACACCAATAATATTTTAGACTTACTAGCCAAAATAGCACAGCAAACGAAAATGCTTGGATTAAACGCAGCGATTGAAGCTTCTAGAGCAGGAGAATTCGGCAGAGGATTCCTGGTTGTTGCGAAGGAAGTTAGTAAATTAGCGGAAGAAAGTCGGAAGTCTTCCGATGATATCGCGAATATCCTAGAGACCCTGAAGTCCGTTATTGAGACTGTATCTGTTGATATTCAACAAACGAGCGTCATAGCAGGAGAACAATCGAAAGCATTACAAGATATTGCTCGTCTAGCAGATGAGGTACAGGAAGTAGTCCGTAGTTTAACAAGAATTGCAGAGCAGCTATAAAGCATTGCATACATTTTCGCATAAGGAATCCGTTAGAAATAACGGGTTCTTTTTGTTTATTTTTGTGAAAATAAAGATATAATGAGGTTAGAAAATTCAGGAAATGGAGATTACCTTGATGACGAAGAATGTACTAGAGATAATCAACCTACAGAAAAAGATTAAAGACCATGAAATAGTCAAAGGGATTACCCTATCCGTGAAAGAATCCGAGGTATTTGGTTTTCTAGGGCATAACGGTGCAGGAAAGACTACAACCATACGTATGATCATGGGGCTTATTAAACCAACAGCAGGAACAGTGAAAATCTGTGGTTACGACATTAGAGACAATTTCACAAAGGCTATGGAGCACGTTGGCTGTATTATAGAAAGCCCTGATATGTATAAATATATGTCGGGAACGGACAATCTAAAGCATTTTGCAAATATGTATGGTAACATCACGCAATCGCGAATCGACGAAGTGGTAGAACTCGTCGGTTTAACGAAACGTATCGGCGATAAAGTAGAAGAATATTCAACTGGGATGTGCCAAAGGCTTGGCTTAGCGCAAGCAATCCTCAGTAAGCCCAAGCTGCTGATTCTCGATGAACCGACCAATGGTTTGGACCCCAGTGGTATTCGTGAGTTCCGAGAGCTAATTATTCACTTAGCACGGGAAGAGAAAATGGGTGTTTTCGTTTCCAGTCATATTTTATCGGAAATCCAACTGATGTGTCAGCGAGTGGCTGTCATCCAGATGGGTGAAGTTCTAACAGTTGCGGAAGTTTCAGAACTTATACAGGAAGGTAAGACAATTTGGGAGCTAGATCAACCGAAAAAAGCGCAGGTTCTTCTAGAATCAAAGTTTGGGATTTCGTCGCAAATTACTGAAGATGCTAAGTTATCAGCTAGTATCAGTCCGCAACAGTTAATGGAAATTAATCAGATGTTTGTCCAGAACGCTATACAAATCGCATATGTAAGCAAAGAATCAGAGAGTTTGGAAGAGATTTTCTTACACTTAACAAAAGCAAAGGGTGAAACAATTGCTCAAACTAGTTGAAAATGAAGTCCTTAAAATCATATATAAACGAAAACTACTAATAACTCTCATCATCACAGCGTTCTTCGTCGGATTGTTCGCGTATGGAGAACATGAACGTGCGGAGAAGGTGGCAGAGCGTTTAAAGGAACGGCTAGGAATTGAAGAAATAACAGACTGGCGCACATACGTGGAATTCCAATTAAATGATATGAATCGCAGGTTAGATAATCCGTACATAACGAATGAGCGTAGGGCGCGATTGCAAGTACAGAAGGAGCAACTGCAGTATCATTTGGACCAAGACATTAATCCGACCGTGGTGGGAAGCGCTACGTTTACACGGCTTTTCATGGAGCAATCGATTATTCTGTTTTTACCGCTGCTCGTACTCATCTTAGTCAGTGATTTAATATCTGGTGAATACTCCGGTCGGACGATTAAATTGCTACTGACGAAGCCAATTCCTAGGTGGAGAATCTTATTGAGCAAAATTTTTGCCATGATTGTGATGGTGACTGCACTGATTTTCCTTATTGTCATTATCTCTGCCATCTTATCTAGCTTTGTGTTTGGGTATGGTGGGTGGAATGCACCTGTGACCACAGGCTTTGCTGTGGTTGATGGCATGTTAGATGTGTCCCAAGTCATTAATGTACCCCAGTGGCAATATATCATGATGGTATATGGCTTGGCGTGGCTGGTCGGCATATGCATCGGCTTTATGACGATCATGGTTGGGATATTTGTGAAGAATACGGGAATTACCATTGGTATCGTCATGTCTACCTTGATTGCTGGGAGCTTTCTGACGATGTATATCGAGGACTGGCCCTTCATTCAATATTTCTTCATTGTACATTTAAATCTTACGAGTTATTTATCAGGTGGCTTTCAACCAGTGGAAGGTATATCTTTATTGTACTCAGTTAGCAATCTGCTGATATGGACAGCGATCAGTATTGTCATAAGCTTTATTACGTTTCAACGCCAAGACGTACTATCTTAGGAGGTAAGAGATGCTTGCAAGGAAAATATGGCTACTATTAGCCTTTACATGTGTTTTTGGAAGCATGATTCTGCTTTCAGGAATTGTGTACGCTTTCATGGTGACTCCTCATTCCGTATATCAAGGAGAACCTATAGAGGATCCGATTGAACGGGAAAGAAGAGCAGCGCTCAAAGGATTCGGGGAAGATACCATTGTTGTTGTAGTAATGGGTGATTCTATTGCAAGGGGTATGGGTGACGAGACTGGAGATGGACTGACAAGTGAACTAGTCAATCTTTTTCAAGAAAATGAGAAACAGGTTGAAGTCGTAAATATCGCTGTCGACGGTTTAGAATCCGATGAGCTATTGGAGCTAATAGAATCGGAGCAAACAGATGAATTATTACAAAGGGCAGATTTGATTCTGATTTCCATAGGCGGCAATGATCTGCGCGGAGTGCTTAGAGGCGATATGAGCATTTTAAAAACAGGGGAAATTGATGAAATTCAAGAAGGGTACTTAGATAATGTAAGCAACTCCATTGACTACATTCGTGAACTCAACGAAGAGAGTTATATTGCATTTGTAGGACTGTACAATCCGTTTGATATCTATTCATTAGATGACGATTATAGCGACATTGATCTTATAGAATTTCTTAAAGATTGGAATTATCAGACACAGCTGCTAGTAGAAGAAGACAATCTTGGAGTATTCGTGCCTACTTACGATTTGTTCAAATGGAATATAGAGCAGTTTATGTCACGGGACGGGATTCATCCAAATGCTGCTGGCTACCAAGCAATTGCATCTCGAATTGCTACTGTGTTTCGATCGATAGTGAAATTAGACTAGGGGAGATAGAACATGCCGATTGTTGAATTTTCGATAGTACCTCTAGGAACACAAAGCACAAGTATAAGTGTTTACGTTGCAGCAGTGCATAAAGTATTAGAGGATTATAAAGAACGAGTTACCTATCAATTAACACCGATGAGTACAATTATTGAAGGAAATCTAGCGGATATAATGGAAATTGTACAAAAGTTACACGAGGTACCTTTCGAGAATGGTGCGAAAAGGATTTTGACAAGCATTAAGATTGATGACCGTAGAGATAAGAAACAACAAATGAGTGATAAAATTGATTCAGTCAAGACGAAACTTATACTATAAGGTACATAAGTAGAGAGAGTCCCTGCATATAAATGTAGGGACTCTTTTTTGTACACTTTTTATGGCTTAATACCAATATGGAACACATAACTGATCGCCAGGGTATAGGATATTAGGGTTTGATATGTGAGGGTTTGCAGCAACTAAGTTTGCAACAGGAACTCTGAAGCGTTGAGCAATAGAATATATGTTATCGCCTACGACAACGGTGTAAATTCCAGAATAGTCACTAGGACAAGCCCATGGACGGCGTGGCTGTATCACTGGTGGCAGTGGTTGTGGGTATGGTGGCACTGGTATTGGAATCGGAATCGGTATCGGCTGCGGGAACGGTGGTCTAGGTTGCGGGAACGGTGGTCTAGGCTGTGGGAACGGTGGTCTAGGCTGTGGGAACGGTGGTCTAGGTTGTGGGAACGGTGGTCTAGGTTGCGGGAACGGTGGTCTAGGTTGCGGGAACGGTGGTCTAGGTTGTGGGAATGGTGGTCTAGGTTGTGGGAATGGTGGTCTAGGTTGCGGGAACGGTGGTCCAGGTTGTGGGAATGGTGGTCTAGGTTGTGGGAACGGTGGTCCAGGTTGCGGGAACAATGGTTGTAAGACGGGTGGTATTTGTTGCTGTGTCTCATGTGAGTCGTTAGGGTTTTGCTGGTAAGACATAGGGGATTACACCTCCAGAATAGTTAAATCCCTATATATTATGAATGAGTAAATAAATGGGGAATACGTCTAAAAAATTGTGCAAAAGCCCATAGGTATAATGAGCTATTGCTTATGACCTATTACAAGCTTATTATAAGATGAAAGAGCATCGGAGGTGTGATATGCACCAATACAACCATACGTTTACAGAGACATTATTTGCAAATGGTCCCTGTGTAATTTTTCAATGGTCACCACAAGTGGGATGGCCTGTTTCTTATGTATCACCCAACGTGTATCAAGTATTAGGGTATCAACAGCAGCAACTGATACTTGGTGAGATAAGTTTTTTTGAATTAATACATCCGGATGATATCGGTAGGATTGAGGCAGAGGTACAACAGCACCTTGATGAGGGTAGAAGCGACTTTAAACAGCAATATCGGCTAATGCGTGCAGATGGTCAGTATATTTGGGTGGATGACTATACTTATGTCATTTACGATTCGCAACAAGAAGGGGCAATGATTAATGGATATATTGTGGATGTCAATGATCAGGTCAATGCGCATAGAGAAAATGAAAACCAGAAACAGCGACTAGCACTAGTCATCGATGGAACAGATATTGCCTTTTGGGATTGGAATGTGCAAACGGGCGACACGGTATTTAACGAACGTTGGGCGCAAATGATTGGTTATACAGTGGAGGACCTGCAGCCAATAAGCATTGAGACTTGGATTCGATATGCACACCCAGACGACTTAGAACAATCTAACCTTTTATTGAATCAGCATTTTGCTGGTGAAATACCGCATTATGACTATGAATGTAGGTTGCGCCATAAAGATGGACATTGGATATGGGTTCATGACCGAGGGAAGGTTATGTCTTGGACGGAAGATGGCAAACCTCTTCGCATGATAGGAACTCATGTGGATATAACGAGGCGTAAACTAGAAGAACATAGTAAGCACTATCAGAATCAACAATTTCAGGCTCTTTTTAAATATACTTCCGATGGTGTTGTGTTTTTTGATTTACAAGGGATAATTCAAAAAGTAAATCAACAGTTCTGTGATATGTTCGGGTACCAAGTGCAGGAAGTATTAGGAAATCAGATTAACGAGATCATAGATCCAGAAAAGAAATGTAATGATTATTTATGGGACGCTATTATCGAGGGAAAACGTATCAAGGTTGAAACCAGTCGTTACAGTAGAACAGGCTCAATGATTGATGTACTAGTCAAGGGCGGACCTGTAATTATAGATGAGGGAATAGTGGGCGGTTATATTGTATACGCAGACATCACAAGGCAAAAACAACAAAATAGGGAACTGGAAGCCCGGGACGAATTGCTTCGCAAATTATCAGAGAATGTTCCGGGAGTGATTTTTCAATATCAGCTAAACCAAGATGGGTCTTCCTGTTTTCCGTTTGCTAGCGAAGGAATGAAGGATATTTATAACGTGTATCCTGAAGAGGTGAAATTGGACGCAACTAGGGTATTTGAAGTCATACACCCTGAAGATATCGAGAAAATCAGAGATAGCATTAGTCGTTCCAGTAAAACCGGTGACATATGGTCTGATGAATATAGAGTCATCTTTCCTGACGACAATGGAAATTTAAAAGAGAGCTGGCGACATGGACAATCCACGCCGGAATACTTGCCAAATGGCAGTGTTATATGGCATGGTTACATTTCGAATCATGATAACCAAAAAGAAATAGAAAGAAAGTTAATCGCGGCAAGAAAAGAAGCAGAAGAAGCGAATAGTGCAAAAAGTCAATTTTTATCTACTATGAGTCATGAAATCCGAACCCCGATGAATGCAATTATAGGGATGACTGAAGTGTTAGAAGAAATTGTTATAGGTGAAGAGGTTAAACAATATATTAAGGTAATCCGTCGAAATGGAGAATTTTTATTATACACAATTAACTCTGTACTAGACTTAGCTAAGATTGAATCAGGTGCGATTCATATCCATAAACTACCGGTCCATATGGTCGCGTTTATATCAGAGCTTTCTAATATTTATCAAGTGTTAGCACATCGTAAGGGTTTAGAGTTTTTAGTCGAATTAGACTATGACAATAGCGGTAAGGATGAATATGTGCTAGTAGATATCGATAAATTGCGACAAGTCCTAGTCAACCTAATAGGGAATGCGATTAAGTTCACAGAAAAAGGTCATGTTCGATTAATCATTCGCAAAATTAATCATCAACTTTTACAGTTTCAAGTGGTTGATACAGGAATCGGCATCCCAGAGCATAAACTAGATATTATATTTAATGACTTCGTTCAAGTAGATTCTTCAACGACACGAACCTATGGTGGAACAGGCCTAGGCCTAAGCATCTCAAAAAAGTTAGTGCATTTAATGGGAGGTAGCATATGGGCTGAAAGCCAAGCTGGAGTTGGTAGCACCTTCTTCTTTAATCTTCCTATGGAAGTTAGCTTTAGCAGAGTCAGCAATTACGAGAATGTAGAGAAATCTTCTGGAGCATATTATGAAAGTACAGAGTGTAATGATACATTGAGCCAAAACAATAAGAGAATTTTAATAGTCGATGATGTGGCTGATAATCGTTTACTACTGCAAGTGTTTTTGAAACAAGTTCCATGCGAAATAATTTTTGCTGTCAATGGTAGCGATGCATTGGAACAATATAAGGAAGCATCGAAGCGCTCGGAGCAACAAATCCACCTCATATTAATGGATATGCAAATGCCAGTGATGGATGGTTATACTGCAACACAGAAGATACGCGAATGGGAACGAGGGAACAAGTTGCAAGAAGTTCCGATTATTGCACTGACTGCTTATGCACTCAAAGAAGAGCAACATAAGAGTATTCGATCTGGTTGCAACTGCCATATGAGCAAGCCAATTAAAAAAGTAGAGTTAATTGCAGCGATCAAACGATATCTCTGCGAGAATACATTTGAATAGCCAGTCTTTCGTATAAAAAAAGAATGCTCCCGATTCACGAGAGCATTCTTTTTAAATGGGCATAATTCAAGTTGCCTAATTATACGTAGTACTGAGAGAAAGCAATTAACAAATAACCTAAAGCAATTAACAAAAATCCATAGAAAGCTAATTGCTGACTTGTTAAACCGCCGCAACGTGACATAAAATCGCCTCCTTTTAGTTACAGTTAATGCAGGTATGAGTTGTAATGGTATGGGTAATCGTGGATATTACGAAGAACGGGCAAAATCCCATGTGAATATTTATAGTTTTTTATATCTGATAAAATTACATATATTGCATAATTGAAAAAGTAAACTTTTGCATGGATATAACTTGAAATCGGAAACAATAAAGGCGAAAGTAACTTTTAATTAGGTGGTGTAAGCTTTGATTCATAATCATGGGAAACAAAATAGATTAGCAAAAGAAAAATCTCCCTATTTACTTCAGCATGCCCATAATCCTGTAGATTGGTTTGCATGGTCTGAAGAAGCATTTGAAACGGCAAAACAACAAAATAAACCTATATTCTTAAGCATAGGCTATTCGACTTGCCATTGGTGCCACGTCATGGAAAAGGAAAGCTTTGAGAGTGAACAAGTAGCGGCAATTTTGAATGAGCACTTTATATCGGTTAAAGTCGACCGAGAAGAAAGACCAGATGTCGATCATATTTATATGACCGCATGTCAAGCGATGACTGGACACGGCGGATGGCCGTTGACTGTCTTTATGACGCATGATAAGAAACCGTTTTACATAGGAACATACTTCCCGACTGAAACGAAGTGGGGTAGACCTGGATTCATGGAAGTATTGAATCAAATTAACGAGAAATGGCAGAACAATCATGAACAAGTGTTAGAAGCCAGTGAGCAAATGACGACTGCGATTCAGCCTAGATTCACAGAATTTGAACCAGGAACTGCTGAAGAACGGACGATTACCCGTGCGTATAAGCAATTTGCGGCAGACTATGATGAAATGTTCGGTGGTTTCGGTGGTGCACCGAAGTTCCTTACCCCTCACAATCTTATGTTCCTACTGCGTTATTGGAAACAAACAGGCTCAGAGGATGCACTAAAAATGGTTGAGAAGACGTTAGATTCAATGTATCGCGGAGGAATTTACGATCATATTGGATTTGGTTTTTCAAGATATTCCACGGACCAGGAGTGGCTGGTACCGCATTTCGAAAAAATGCTTTATGACAACGCTCTAATGGCGTACACATATTTAGAGGCCTATCAAGCGACCCAGCGAGAGGAATTTGCCCGTGTGGCGGAAGAGATTTTCACCTATGTATTACGTGACATGACGCATCCCGAAGGGAGCTTTTACTCGGCGGAAGATGCCGATTCAGAAGGCGTCGAAGGGAAGTTCTATGTATGGAAACCGCAAGAAGTCTTAGAAGTTTTAGGACAAGAAGAAGGGCAGCTATATTGTAAAGCCTATGACATATCGGATTGTTCAAACTTTGAAAATTATAGTATACCGAATCTGATTCGTGCATCCTTTGTTAGAATTGCCCATGAATATGGAATTACCATTGAGAAACTAGAAGAGCGTTTAGAAATTTCAAGAAGTAAGTTGTTAGAGCATCGACAAAAGCGCGTTCATCCGCATAAAGACGACAAAATTTTAACAGCTTGGAATGGACTTATGATTGCCGCATTTGCAAAAGGGGCACAAGTCTTGAAACGCCCAATTTATAAAGAAACGGCAGAAAAAGCGATTCAATTCATTATGAACAACTTGCGACGCGAGGATGGACGTTTATTAGCGCGCTATCGTGATGGGGAAGCTAAGTTCCTAGCGTACTTAGACGACTATGCATTTATGACTTGGGGGCTTATTGAACAGTATCAAGCAACTTTTGATGCGAAATATTTGGAGATGGCATTGCAACTTCAACAACAGACTGATCAGTTATTCTGGGATGATAAGGATGGCGGATATTTCTTCTACGGAACGGATGGGGAGCAATTATTGACTCGTCCTAAGGAGATTTATGATGGAGCGATTCCTGCTGGGAACTCTGTTATTGCTTTTAATACGATTCGTTTAGCACGGTTGACAGGAAATCAGGAACTAGAGAAACGAGCAGAACAGATTATTGAAAGTTTTGCAGGCACCATCAATGAGTACCCACGGGCGTATTCATTCTTCTTACTAGCAATCCAATTTGCGTTGGGTGATACTCGTGAAATAGTGATTGTTGGCAAACAAGAAGATATAGACACTTTAAGAATGCTTGATACATTGCGTTCCAGCTTTTTGCCTGATGCTGTGATTTTATTCCGACCAGAACAACAAGATGCAAAAACGCCTATTGATAAAATAGCCCCTTTTATCCTAGGAAAAGATGCAATTGCTGGCAAAGCTACGGCATATATATGCGAAAACCAGTCATGTCAGTCACCAATTACCGACATTGATGATATGATTCAGTATTTTCATCAAAGCCAACCCGAACAACCACATGCATAAGCTTCTGTATGATAAAAATAATTTGGGGATAACTCAAAAATTATGTTCTAGATAAGCTTAGTCAATGGTATAATAGACACATCTGGAGCAGGAGGATGGTTCTATGTTCACTTGGACTGAAGAGTTGGCAACTGGGAATCAGTTGATTGACGAGCAGCATAAGGAAATTTTTAGAAAAGCAGATGTCGTATTTCATTTAACAACTGACAATGTAGACCAGGAAGAGGTTATAAAGACCTTCAAATACTTGGTGAATTATGTATTTGAGCATTTTAACAACGAAGAAATGCTAATGAAACAGCATCATTACGAAGACTATGAGGCACATAAAGCAGCCCATACGCATTTCCTAAAACAAATTAACAAATTTAACAAGGATTTGAAAGAAAATGGTGTCACGGAAGAGTTTGTTGATGATTTAAAACTCATGATGGTCGAGTTGTTTGTTGATCATATCGATGAATTAGACAAAAAGATGGCACACGCAATAAAGGGTTAGCTTATAAAAGGCTAACAATCAATAAGTTTGCAAACAAAAATTAAAGCCCCACATCTTGGGGCTTTTCGCTTTTTCTAATTCGTTTTATTATTTTACTTCCAGGTTCTTTTATAGTATCGTTTTACAATGTAATTTACTATGGTTCAGGAAGTAAGGCATCATCTTTCTCCACCACGGCCAATCGTGGTCCACGTCATATCCCCAAATATCGACCCATGCAAAGATATTTTTCGCCTCAAGAATTGATTTCAGGGCATAGGTATCTTCTAATATTTCTTCTTCCCACTTCCCTTGGCCAGCAGCTATAACGATACAACTCTCTGAATACTGCTTTAAATAGTGTGGGTCATTTAAGTTAGGTAAGTAGGCAAGTGGAGAGTTGAAATAGACATTCTCGTCCATATAATCGCCGACAGCAAAATTTAATTTATACACGCCACTTAGGGCAATTAACGTATCGAAAATGTCAGGATGTCTAAAAAAGAAGTTAGCGCTATGATAGCCCCCCATACTACATCCAGTAGCAAGAAGCTTCCCTGCAAAAGAGTTTTTTGCGCGCACGTAAGGCACGAATTCTTTAGTGATGTAAACATCATAGTCGTTATGTCGGATTGCACGTTGGGTTGGATCAATGCTTTCATTCAGCCATGACTGCGAATCGACACTATCGACCGCAAAGATTTGAATAGCGCCAGCATTAATAAAGTCTTTGCACGCTTCTACCATGCCGAAGTCTTCATATTCGTAAAATCGTCCACCAGACGACGGAAACACAATCACTGGCTTGCCAGCATGACCATAGACTTTGAATTCCATGTCTTGACCCAAACTATGACTATATAACTTATGGTATTCTACGTTCATTTCCTACCTCCTAGTGATCATCCGTCGTATCTTGGATGTAATTCACAACTTCCTGTAATTCTTCAAGCGATTCTGATCTTACAAGATAACCGTAATCTCCTAATGCAGCACCAAAAATAGAGTTGATTGGTTCATGATAAGCAATCTTTGAACCATAGTGTTCTAAGATGTTTTCATGGGAATAACGATACGAATGTTTAAATTTTCGCCCAATGTAGCAGCAGTGATATTTGCGCTCATAATCCAACCCATCCAATTGATTCGTGAGCATTCTCGTCCACACATCATATAAATCAATGTCGCAAGCGTAATTAAACATATCCATAGTTAGACCACCAGGAGGTCGCATATTCACTTCCAATACGAGTAGTTTGGATTTAGGCGTACGAAAGAATTCAAAGTGGAAAAAGCGTTCACGGACTTTAAAACTTTTAAGTAACCGTAGTCCCAAAGTCTTTAAATCTTCTGGTAGATCACGGTACGAATAGTAGGATACGTGTCGATCTTCGTTTACCGTTTCCATAATCCCTTGGCTATATTGATGTCCGGTATAGAATACTAAGTTTCCATCCTGGTCCACCAATCCATCAAAAGAGCAAATACCACCTTCGATGAATTCTTCCATAATATACTCGCGGCTATCCTTAGTAGCGAAGAACTGTACAAGTTGCTCGCTATTGTCTAATCGATACGTATTAGCAGCCCCAACTCCGATATCAGGTTTGACGACAACGGGATAGTCGACTTCTTCAATGAATGCTTGGGCATCTTCGATTGTCTCGACGACTTTACCTTTTGCATGAGGGACTTTAGCTTTTCTGAAAAGTTCTTTCATTAATGACTTCTTTTTATAATAAGCAATATCATCCGCTTTAATGCCCGGGACGTTAAAATCAGTACGAAGATCGGCATCTTGCTCCAGCCAGTATTCATTATGCGATTCAATTCTGTCGATTTTTCCGTACTTGTAGGTAATGTAGCCACAAATTCGCAAGATTTCATCATAGTTGTGCAAATCACTGACTTGAAAATATTCCGTAAAAGATTGTTGTAAAGACGGTTCTAGCAGTTCGGAGGATACATCGGCAATGCCAAAAACATTAGCTCCGTGTGCTTTCAATCGCAAACAGAAATTTTGAAAATTCTTAGGGAAGTGGGGAGAAAACATGACCACATTCATAAACAGATGCCTCCTACAATGATTTGATTGGTTTGTACTACTTTCTCCATTGCGTAGTGATTTTCCTTTTTTAGTCAATTGAAGTTTTAAAAAAAATTGTTCCTATACGAACTTTCTATCGAATGCTGTAGGAAACTTGCTGTAGGTACATACTAGTCATATAATCTAGACATATACATGTCTATACGATTTCTTAGGAAATAGAACTACAACGTGAGGTGTATGGAAATGAAGGAAGCGCGATATTATATTCAAAAAGGCGACCGAGTAACATGTACCCTTTGTCCCCATCACTGTAATCTCAAGGAATCCGAGATTGGGAAATGCCAAGTAAAACAGAATCTACAAGGTAAGCTCATGGCATTGAACTATGGGAAGGTGGCTGCGATTCAGATTGATCTGATGGAGAAGAAACCGCTCTATCATTTTATGCCTGGGACTAGGACCTTATCCATTGGCAGTATAGGCTGCAACTTTACTTGCAGCTTTTGCCAAAACCATCATATCGCTCATGCCAAAGATTTTGCAGGGACGACAGAGGACTACACACCGCATGATATCGTTCAATTAGCAAAGCTTTATCAGACACCATCGATTTCTTTTACCTATAATGAGCCATCTACTTTTTATGAGTTCGTGTATGATACTGCGACTCTGGCCCATCAAGAAGACATTAAAAACATCCTAGTGACCAATGGATATTTAGAGGAAGAACCATTGATACAATTACTACCGTATATTGATGCAATGAATGTCGATTTGAAAACATTTCGTAATGAAAATTATCAAACGATTTGTGGTGGTTTACTAGAGCCAGTAAAGCGGACGATTATGCTTGCAGCGCAAATGTGCCATGTAGAAATCACGACATTAATCGTTACTAATATGAATGATCAAGAGGAAGAGTTACGTGAGCTTGTGGACTGGATTGCAGAAGTCAATCCGAATATCCCGTTGCATCTATCCAGGTATTTCCCACAGTATCAATACCATGAGCAAGCTACTGATGTCGATTTTATGTATCGGATGCAAGATATGGCGAAACAACAGTTGAAATATGTGCATCTTGGCAATGTATACTAAGGTTTTATGGAGGAGTGAGGCATATGTTAAACAACAGAACAGATCGTTCAATCAGCAATTTCTTAGGAGCGGTGATTGTTCCACACCCACCGATTATCGTGCCAGAGATTGGTCAAGGAAATGAGATAACAGCACAGAAAACGATTGATGGTTTACAACAAATCGCTAGACATATAAAAGAATTACAGCCAAAGGTAATCGTTTGTATCACGCCCCATGGAAATGTGTTTGCCGATGGGATATGCATTCTAGAGGCAGAACAATTAAAAGGGAACTTTGGTAACTTTGGACGAGCTAACGTATCAATGGAGAAACGAGTCAATCAACCACTATTGCATGCTATCGAGAGAGAGTTAGCGGATGCTGATGTTCCTCTAGTAATGATGAATGAAACCCTTGCCCGGCAATATCAAGCTAGTATGGAGCTAGATCATGGATGTCTCGTACCGCTATATTATATTAACCAAGAATACCAAGAGTATGAGATAGTCCATATCAGTATCGGGAAGCTACATGCCAAGGAATTATACCAGATAGGTATCCGTTTACGGGATGCCATCGAAGCAACAGACATATCTACTCTGATAATGGCAAGTGGTGACTTGTCTCATACATTAAAAGAAGACGGTCCCTATGGATATGAACCCGAAGGACCACAGTTCGATGAGATGCTCGTGCGCATATTTCGCGATGGCAAGTATGAGGAACTATTTACAATTCCAGAAAACGTTGCAGAGTCAGCAGCAACCTGTGCTATGGAATCAATTATTATGGCCGTGGGGGCGTTTGAAGGAACAAAGCTTGAAACAAAACTAATTTCTTATGAAGGCCCATTTGGAGTAGGCTATATGAATGCAATTATGATACCATTACATCAAGAGGCGAATAGTCTGCTACAATCAATCGAGCGTCAATTGCATGGAATGAGAAACCAACCAATAGAAATACAGGATGAGTATATTCGTTTAGCAAGGGCAGCGATTGAGAAGTATGTGTGGGATCAACAAGAATTACAATGGAGTGAATATCGAGAAAGTACAACAGTTTCTAGGCTGGAGCAGGAACAAGCGGGAGTCTTTGTATCAATTCATAAGCACGGTCAATTGCGTGGTTGTATCGGTACGATTCAAGCAACGACGGAGAATTTAGCATCCGAGATTATCCGTAATGCGATTGCAGCAGCGACTGAAGACCCAAGGTTTGTGCCAATTCGTATTCAGGAATTAGAACATTTAGAAGTAAAAGTTGATATTTTGCATCCAAGTGAAAGAATTGAGTCTTTATCACAATTAGATGTAAAGAAGTATGGCGTAATCGTAGAATCGAAGGGTAGACGGGGACTGCTATTGCCGAACTTAGCGGGGATTGATGAGGTAGCTGAGCAAGTAGCAATTGCGAGGGAAAAGGCAGGGATTGGGGAGTCAGAAGTAATCGTCATGTATCGATTTGAAGTCGAGCGTCATGAATTATAGAATCAGCACGTAAGTGAGTCAGAAAATATAGAAATGGGGCGATAGTATGGGAGATAAAATTGACAACAAGGTATTGTGTAAACTGTGTAAAGATGACTGTTTGAAAAAATGTTTTGACGACTATGTAGAGCTCATCAAGGAACCGAAGTATGTATGCAAGAAATGTGGCAGAACAGCGCACAAGGAAAAGAATCTTTGCAAACCTGTGAAAATTAAAAAGTAAGGATATCGGTGATAAGCATGTAGAAATGCATCTTATCATTTGACACCCCTGCTCTCTCCCATAATAATAGAAATATAAGGAAAACAAAATATGGGGAGGAATTAAGATGTCTATTAGAGATCTCTTATTACTTAGTAAAGAAAACAGAATTCGTGAAAAACGTAAAGAGGCGTGTAAGAACCTTACAATCGGCGCGAGTGTAGGTTTGGCTATAGGAACTGTGATTGGGGTTCTCTTTGCACCAAAATCGGGGAAAGAAACTCGCGAACAAATTGCAGCGAAAGCAAAAGAAAGCGTAGAGATTACCAAAGAGACCTTAGAGGATTCCAAAGCTAAAATTTTACAATTTGTCGAAGAACAAAAAGAAAAGATAACAGCTCTTAAGAATGAAGCATGTTGCGAGGTAGCTACAGCGATTGAGCAAGAAGACCAAACGGTAACAACGAAGAAAAAAGCACAAACGGCCAATGAGTAGAGGTCTTATATGACAATAACAATCTCATTTATAGATGTAGCATATTTTCTTCTGTTTTCGATTTTAGTTGTAGCTGGAGTCTATCTAATTACTGTTTTATGGCGTTTGAATAAAATCTTGAAAGAAGTTCAAATATTTCTAGAGAATCATAGACACAATATTGATCGTTCACTGGATGCAGTACCAGATATATTAGACAATATCAATGGAACGAGTGAATCGATAAATGCCATTGGTTCAACAATCTCTGAAACCGCGTCAGCCTTTGGTAAAGGGAGTGCGGGGGGAGCGGTTGGGTATATCCAGATTGTCATAGAGGTTATTGAATTGATGCGACATATATGGCGCGCACGTAAGTAAAAAATCAGGAACGCAAGGGGATGCACTTCACTCGTGCGTTCCTTTTTTGTTTGGTTTTAGACACGTAACATAGTATAATTGATGCAACACATGGCTAAGAACGGGTTTATCATTTTTTTGAGGGGAAGGGGAAGGGGCGCTTTATGATGCTAGAAGTCCTGATTTCTTTGTTAGAACGTATTGGGATATTGTTAATTATTGCATTCTTAATCATGAAGGCCCCACATTTCCGATATTTACTAGATTATGAGGCACAGCGAACTACGTATGTGTATTATACGATGATTTTTGGCTTATTTGGAATGATTGGTACGTACGCTGGTACGGTGATAACGGAAGAGCAGCTTGTTTCGGCATTTTGGCTACCCCGTATTACAGATGGGCAAATCCTTGCTCCTGTGACGATTGTAAGCGTAATATTTGCTGCATTATTGGGTGGGCCTATGGTTGGGATAGGGTCTGCTATCATTGCCGGTGTTCATTTAATGTGGTTTGATACAACGGCTGGTATTGCATCTGGACTGGCCGTATTGATTACAGGGTTTGTTGCTAGTTACACGTATCGATTCATTGTTAGTAATCATATCATCCATACAGCAAGGGCTACGTACCTAGGGATATTATCTACATGTATTTATATGATCTTGATCACTGTGCTGGTTCGTCCTTTCGAGTTTTCAATTGATGCTGTTACTCTTATAGCGGTCCCGATGGTAATTACCAATAGTCTAGCGATTATCATTCTAACAATGATGATTCGGACAACCCTCAATGAGAAAGAGTTAGGTGTAGCAGTAGAAACCGGGAAAGCGTTTACAATTTCCGAGCAAGTATTAGGTTACTTGAAAGAAGGACTTACACCGAAAACAGCCCAGTCAATCGCGCAAATGTTTCTCAAAGAGTTTCGCGCAGTGGCGGTGGTCGTAACGGATACGGAGAAGATTCTATTTCAAACGAATGATTTCCTGAAAGAACATAAAATCGAGACATTATTTGAGGAACGGGAAGTCTCACAAGCAGTATCGACAGGTACTTTACAAGTGGTACGAAAGGGGAATGGTTTCTCGGCACTAATCATTCCTTTTAGCCGTAGTACACATGTCGCGGGACTCATCTTGTTGTATTTTAGAGAAACAAAGCATATACGCTCGGTGGAAATAGTGTTTGCTGAAGGTCTAGGGAAGTTGATATCTTACCAGCTAGGATTATTAGAAACAGAGAAACTACGGGTGTTATTAAAGGACACTGAGGTTCGCTCGTTGCAAGCGCAGATTAACCCACATTTTTTATTTAACACATTAAATACTATAGTAACGCTAATTCGCATCAACCCAGATCAAGCACGTGCGGTGATGGTTCATTTAGCAAATTTTATGCGTTTGAACTTAAAGCTTATGTCATCTCCGCTTGTGTCATTAGAACAAGAATTAGTTTTACTAGAATCATATATTAAAATTGTAGAGGTTCGTTTTTCGGAGCAGCTAACGATAGATTTACTGATTGAAGACAATCTCACCTATTATAAAATTCCTCCTGCTACGATTCAGCCTTTGTTAGAGAATAGCATCCAACACGGCTTGAAGAAGAAGGCAACGGGTGGAAAAGTAATGATTTCCATCGAAAAAACAGAGGAGAATGGTCTTCGAGTGATTGTTAGCGATAACGGAACGGGAATTCCAGAAGATCGATTACACAGTCTAGCGAAACAGCAAATGGCAAGTAAAAAAGGTACTGGCATAGGAGTGTTTAATGTCAACCAACGCTTAATGGCACTTTTAGGTGAGAATGCACAGCTACGAATTAGGAATCTACCAGAGGCTGGTTGCGAGATTAAGTTTTATCTTCCGAATTTGAACGAAGAGAGGGGCTTGTAAATGGGGCTACGAGTAATGATTGCTGAGGATGAAGTATTAGCAAGAGATGAACTGGAATACCTGTTACAGCAAGAAAAGGACATAGTTCTCTTAGCTAGCGCTTGTAATGGAAAACAATTCTTAGAACTATATCAACAACACAAGCCAGAATTGGTATTCCTTGACATAGAGATGCCAGAAATGGAAGGCACGGAGGTTGCGAAACATTTGATGAAAGAAGATAACCCGCCGTGGATTGTCTTTACGACAGCCTATGAGGATTATGCGATTCAGGCATTCAGAGTCCATGCCATTGATTATTTACTGAAACCCTATGAACATAAACGGTTGCAAGAATCTATTAACAGAGTACGTAAATTGATAGAGCAAAAATCCCAACTCATCCATCAAGCATCACCATTACAAGAAAAGAAGATATCGAATCTACTAATTGAGGAAGGCGACAAGTTAGTAGTAATCAAACCTGAATCTATATTGTACGCAGTGAAGGAAGATCGTTTTACTCTAATCTGCACTGATAGCCGCACAATCCAAACAAAACTCTCCCTACAGGATTTAGAAGATAAGCTTGTGGGATACAATTTTGTCCGTTCGCACCGGAGTTATCTAGTCAACCTAGATTACATTAAAGAAGTAGAGACATGGTTTAATGGCACGTACAATATTATTCTTAAAGGCTTAGAAGAAGTAAAGATTCCTGTGAGTCGCTCGTCAGCTAAGGATGTGTTCCAAAAATTAGAGAAATAAAGCATTGGTGATTAAGAGAATAGAACATGCGATACGAAAACCAGGTTATCATGGTGGCTTGTAAGACCCGCCATTGAAACCTGGTTTTTTGCATTTCACACATCGATTTCTACCATTCGGACGATTTTTAACACAAAAAGCAATTAATATCGTATTGTTATAATACAGAAACAGAAAAGCGAATGTGTTTCAAATACAATTATAAAATGCAAGATTGATTATATGGGAGGCGATGATTATCGTATATCTTTTTCTAGCAGTAACGTTACTAAGTGTCATCTTTACCATACGCATGAAGAAACCATTGTTACTCACAGTTCCATTTTTTGCAATTTTCCTTTATGTGGTTGTCCTAATAGCAATGGTACCCATGGGTTTTTTGGACACAGTACAATTGATTTTCAACTTACGTTAGAAATGAATATCTAAGAAAGGGTGAAGTTTTATGAGAAAAATCGATAAAGAAGTTGCAGACGCGTACTATCGCAAAAGGGTTACACACATTGTCGTATACCTCACAATCTGGTTTGTCGTATCGTTTGGAGTTGTAATGTTCGCTGAACCGCTATCTAAGTACACAATCAATGGGATGCCGTTCCATTATTTCATGGGCGCACAAGGTTCATTACTTGTTTTCGTAGTGTTACTGTTCGTCAATGCAGTGCGAAGTGATCAGGTGGATAGAGAATTTGGAATCGACGAAGAAGCGAATGAAAGACTCGGGAGTGGCAAGGCAATTGACCACTAAATAACAATGAAGTTAACGTTGGAACGCAAATTAGGAACGCAAATTATTAGCGATTGTTTTCAATAGAAAAGGAGGAAGCAATATGGATATGCAATTTATTACGAGTGTCGGACTTATCGTAGCATCATTTGCACTATATATAGGAATTGCAATATTTAATCGAGCAAAACAAACTTCGGATTTTTATGTAGCAAGTCGTGGGGTACCGCCGATTTGGAACGGTATGGCGATTGCAGGTGACTGGATGAGTGCTGCTTCCTTTATTGGTATGGCAGGAACGGTAATGATTATGGGATATGATGGTCTAGCGTATATAATGGGTTGGACCGGTGGTTATCTATTATTAACATTCTTATTAGCACCACAACTTCGCAAATATGGCCGTTATACAGTGCCAGAATTTATCGGTGACCGCTTTGACAGCCATACGGCGCGTTTGATTGCAGCGCTTGGGACAATGGTCATCAGCTTCATCTATATTGTAGGTCAGCTTTCTGGCGCAGGGGTTGTACTTGGCCGATTGTTTGAAATTGATACTATGGTTGGAACGATGATTGGTGTTGTCATTATCACGATATATGCAACATTTGGTGGAATGAAGGGTATCACTTGGACACAGGTAGCGCAATTTATAGTTTTGATTGTTGCGTATCTAATTCCAGTAATCTTCATGTCGCTACAAATCACAGGAAATCCATTACCATGGATGAGTTATGGGCAAGTCGTCGGGAAAATCGGTGAACTTGACCGTGATCTCGGGATTACAGAATTCTTCGTTCCGTTCGCATCCTCTAGTAAGATGCAGTTCATTGCACTTATGTTTTGCTTAATGGCGGGTACGGCTGCACTGCCACACGTCATTGTACGTTTTTACACAGTTTCAACAATGAAGGCAGCTCGTTGGAGTGGTGCTTGGGCACTCATGTTCATCTGTATGCTGTACCTAACAGCTCCAGCATATGCAGCGTTCTCTAGATTTATCTTAATGACACAGGTAGCAGGAAAAGCGTTTACGGAACTACCTGGTTGGACGAAAGCTTGGATTGACACTGGAAAATTAAAACTTGCAGATTTAAATGCCGATGGCATTCTACAATGGACTGAAATTAAGATGAGTAATGATATCGTTGTTATGGCAACTCCAGAGATTGCAGAATTAGGGGTATTCGTAATCGGTCTAGTTGCAGCAGGAGCGATGGCAGCAGCATTATCTACTGCTGGAGGCTTACTAATTGCTATATCGTCTTCCTTTGCCCATGACATCTACTATCGACTCATCAATCCGAAGGCAAGTGAGCAGAAGCGTTTGTTAATTGCCCGATTATCGATTGCTGTTGCTACGGTAGTAGCGGGTATCGTTGCCCTAGATCCACCAGGAGTTATCACGCAAATCGTTGCTTGGGCATTCTCGTTGGCCTCAGCAGGTTTCTTCCCAGTCTTATTCCTAGGAGTGTGGTGGAAACGCGCAAACGCACAGGGCGCTATTGCTGGAATGCTAACAGGACTTTTAATCAGCGCGACGTATATTATATTAGCGAAAAATTTCGGTGTACGATTGTTCGGAATTGCAGATACGGGAGCAGGGTTAGTAGGTGCACCAATTAGCTTAATCGTAATGTATGTAGTATCTATGATGACACCAGCGCCAGCACAAAAATTACAAGAGGAAGTTATGGATCTACGTTACCCAGAGCAAATGACGTTCAAAGATGGGGAAGTGTGGTTAGATGAACCAGCACGCTAATCCGAATAAAAGCGTAAATTATGAAGCATTATTCAAGCATCCACTGTTCCAGGGAGTTTCCCTGGAACAGTTACGCCTGTTATTACAGTATTGTGAAGTGCGCATGTATACTAGGGCAGAGAAGATTTTTCATGCCAAGACGCCGCGCGATGGTATCGTACTGCTTATGCAAGGCATGGTAGAGGTTTATGTGGAACACGGCACGAATGAAAAGGAAGATGTCATAGAGGTTGTTCATGCTAATGATGTATTCGGCTTGTCATGTATTGCTGATTTCTTAGGGGAAAGCCATCACCACCATTCCTATAATAACGTTGGGGTAAGGGCTGTAGAAGAATCGACGTGTTTGAAAATACCGTTTTCAGTACTGGAAATTCGTTGGGCAGAGGAATCAGTTAGAGATTATCTAATGCGCAAGATGGCCGTGCGTCTGAAGGACGTGTATGGTTCATTGGCAGAATTCGCCCAGCTTGCGAAGCAGTGGGGTGAAAGTGAGACCTTCACACGTCGAGTTATGGATTTCATGAGTCATCCCGTGTTGACAATCGAACAACAGAAAACGATTCGTGACGTAGCTAAAACCATGGTAGACAATCGAGTTAGCTCAGTGATTATCATGGATGACGGAGAGTTGACGGGAATTGTGACAGAAAAGGACCTGGTCAGTAGAATGATTGCTACTGGTGGGAATCTTGACAAACCGATTACAAGTATTATGACGCATAAACCGTGCACAATCTCTAAATATGCGTACTATTATGAAGCATTGTCACTATTTCTAACGGAAAATGTGAAACACTTACCAGTGGTAGAGAATAATAAAATCGTGGGTCTCGTTACCTTATCAGACTTGTTCCGCAGGAAAAATCGCGGCACAGTAAAGATATTACAGACGATTGAAGACTCTAACGAAACGAATCTACTAGATGTGAAAGATGCTATTTACGATGTGCTAAACTCGTTGATTAACGACGGGATTCCTGTAACTCATATACTGGAGACGATTACGAATCTGTTCGACCGATTAGTCAAACATTGTATTGATTTAGCGATTGAATCATTGGATAAACAAGGTCACGGAAAGCCGCTAGTGCCGTTTTGTTGGTTTCAGATGGGTAGCGGTGGTCGAAGGGAACAATTTATCCTAACCGATCAAGATCATTTCCTCGTCTACCAAGAAATCGATGAAATGCAAGGAGATCCACAAGCGGAAGCACAGAACGAGCAAGCGGAGTGGTATTTCTCGTTCCTTGGTGAAGAAATCGTTAAGTTTCTAGAGATGGCAGGGTATCATCGTTGTAAGGGTGATATGATGTCCAATAACCCGATTTGGAGAGGCAGCCTTTCGAAATGGGAAGAGCGCCTAAGAAGCTGGATGCTACGTTCAACGAATGAGAAGATTATGGTTGCGAACAACTTCTTCTCGTATCGCTTTGTATATGGCGATCAGCCACTTTATGAAGAATTTCTGCATACCATAAAGCAACAGCTTTCCAGGTCCAGTATCTTTTTATACCGCATGGCAGAGTTAGAAAAGCTCAACCCCGTAAGTCAAGTTGGAGCACCGATTCGTTCACTCTTTGGTTTCGAAAAGAAAAATCTTGACCTAAAAAAGGAAGTATTATTCCAATTTCACCATGCGATTCAGATTCTTTCACTGAAATACGGGATTATTGATGGGACACCAACGCAAAGGATTCGTCAGCTTGTGGATAAACAAGTCATGACCAACGAGTTTGCCGATGATATATTGACGGCATATGCAAGTGTCATGCGTGTCCGAGTAGAGCATGCGTGGGGTCGCTTCCGTCGCAACGAAGAAAGTAATTCCGTGGTTCCATTCAACCAATTAAAGAATAGGGATAAGGAAGAATTAGTCAGTGCATTAAAGACTATGCGTTCTTTACAAGGTCATATGCTAATAGAATTTGGCCTTTAAAGGAGGTACGGCCCATGTTTTGGAAAAAGAAACAATATACCTATGAACTCGACGATGACATTCCACTGTTAACCCCAGTGGAACGTTTGTCGTTCATTGTTTTTGATACAGAGACTACAGGTTTTCAGATTACGTCGAAAGATCGACTGCTTGAGATAGGGGCTGTCTTTGTCAATCATCTGGAAGTGACGGATATTTCTTTTCAGACGTATATTAATCCGCAAAGGGATATACCGGATCTTATTAAAGAGTTAACGGGTATTACGGAAGAAAAAGTAAAGGATGCCCCTGTTGCACTGGAAGGCATCCAAAGCTTCTTTCTGTATGTAGAGAAAAATCGCTGCTGTGCACTGGTGGCACACTGTCTTGCTTTTGATTTACAAGTTATCGAGAGGGAATTAAAGCTATCTGGTTTTGGCTGTTGTAAACCGAAAAGTCTAGATACGATGGACTTACTACAAATCCTTGGGTTATTTAAACAGGGAAAAGACCTTGAGGCGTATGCAGTTGACTTCGGGATTCCTGTCCATGGTCGCCATACAGCCTTGGGGGATGCGGTTACAACCGCACATCTTTTGTGTGAATTGTTGAAAAGAGTAAAGCGGCGTTATAAAACATGGGGTGAGCTTTTGTTTGCATTAGAAAGCCGCAAACGAGCGTCAGGGATGTTCTAGGATATCGTGATATATGATATTTAAGGTAGTCTACGTTCATATAGATAGATTTTCGTGCGGAACAAGTCATTTATTTGCCATACTTCATTTGCCTTCCATGTTGGCACGGAAAACGTATGACTAATCACGATATGACTTGCATTTAGCTCCTGTTCAAATTTTGAACGGAGCTTTTTCATTGCTTTCGGATATAAGTAGCACAGAATAATATCATAGGACTGTAATGGTACGGAAAAGAAGTCTACCTTTTGCAAGATGAGATTTTCCTGAGGGGAAAAGTATAATCGTAACTTGCAATATAGGTAAGGGATATGCGATGTTTCATAGGCATAAATTGTCACATGGGGCATTGCTTTTGCTAATGGTATCGCTAAAGAGCCCCATCCAGAACCTAAGTCTACGATGGTTCTAATGGGTTTTTTCGTATGTTTTTCCTCAATCAGTTGGAACACACGCTTGCGCACTTCTGCAGATGTAGGCATCGGCGATATGCCATATTTTACTGTAAAGAAAGTGATGGAAGAAACTATATAAATCCCAAGCGATATGATCATCATTTCAAGAATTAGCATAACAATGAAGACTCCTTTACTAACTCCATCGACTTTGGAGAGACACGAGTGAAGCAAACATGAATCATCGTACCATTATCTTTTGCTTGTTGAAGTAATTGAGCGAACTTAGGATCTCTGTCGACACAAGGTGCAAAAGATTCGGCATCATTACGCTGGATAACGAATACGATGTGCGTTTGGAACTGCTCTTTTTTTTGCAGTTCTATCAATTTTGCAATATGCTTTTGTCCGCGTTCCGTAGGGGCATCAGGGAACATTGCAATTCCACGATGCGCCATCGTAACTGATTTAACCTCGATAATGTGGGTTACGGAAAAGTCTTGCTCGACAATGTTGTGCACGACAAAATCAAAGCGATGCTGATCGAACCCAACCTCTGCTTTAATATCCCCTTCTGGTACTCCATTTATTAGTTGCTTTTGTAAAATTAGGGCAGTCATTTGATTGGCAACCAATGCATCGATACATACTAGGGTACCATCTTCTACCTCTACGAGAAAAAGAGAGTACGCTGTTTTACGATTGGGATTCGTCGAAGGTTTTAGATAACAGATAGCCCCATGCGCGAGCACTGTATCTAATCGTCCAGTAGTTGGCAGATGAACATCAATCATAGCACCATCTAATTGCACTTCAGCAATAAAGCGGTTGCGTTTCTGAATATAAATCCCTTTGGTGAGGGTAGGAAAGTTTAATTTTGTCATATATCCTCAAGTCCATTCATAATCAAAAGTTGAAAAGTTGAAAAGTTGAAAGAATCGAACGTAATCTCAACAAAATATATCATAATTTTGGTAAGATGTTAAATGAGAGCATGTAAGAGAATCGAGGGATAGTATGGATCAATCCATCATATTTACGGCGAATAAGGTGAGTAAATGGTACCAAATGGGGGAAGTCCGTGTCGAAGCATTGAAAGAGGCTAGCTTTGAAGTATATAAAGGTGAGTTTATTGTGGTCTTGGGCCCGAGCGGCTCTGGAAAAAGCACAATGCTAAATGTCATAGGCGGTATGGATAAGGTTAGTGGCGGGGAATTACACTACCATGGGAGCCCTTTACATAAAGCGAGTGAAAGAATGTTAACGAAATATCGCCGCGAGGCGGTAGGGTTTGTGTTTCAACATTATAATTTAATGTCGAATCTCACGGCCCTAGAAAACGTCAACCTATCGGTGGAAATTTCGCGAAACCCGCTTTCTGCCATGGAAGTATTAAAAGATGTTGGATTAGCAGAGCGTGCCGATCATTTTCCCTCCCAATTATCTGGTGGGGAGCAGCAACGTGTGGCAATCGCCCGTGCTATTGCCAAAAATCCAGAGATATTATTATGTGACGAACCAACGGGAGCACTTGATTATAAAACGGGCATCCACGTATTAAGACTCTTAAGAAAGTTCAATGTGGAATACCAAAAAACAGTGATGGTCATTACCCACAATGCAAGCATTGCAGATATGGCTGACCGTGTATTTACTATGAAGGATGGAAAGCTTGCAGATATACGCGTAAATCAAAATCCAGTGGCACCGGAAGAGGTGAGCTGGTAGTGTTATGGCGCAAGTTACGTAGGGACCTTTGGTTGAATAAGGCTGCATATATTTCATGCTTGGCGGTCATTGTGATTGGTCTCATGGTATACACATCGATTGCCATCGTGTATGAGAATTTAGAATCAGCGAAGGAACGATTTTATTCAGAGCAGAACTTTGCGGATGGATTTGTCAAACTGGAAGGAATGCCGATTTCACAACTGAAGAGTTTAGAGAAGATTGATGGGATAGCACAGATTGAAGGAAGAATCGTGCAAGATGTAAGGGTGTACGCACCAGACCGAACGGAAAGCGTGTATTTGCGCCTAGTTTCTGTCAACACAGAGAAAGCTGATGGTGTCAATCGAGTGCACGTGCTTGAAGGCACTCACTTATCTTCGCGAATTGAGAATATTTTGCTTGACCCAGCATTTGCAAAGGCGAATCAAATAGAGTTAGGATCTGGAATCACAGCTATAATAGAAGGGAAAAAGGTTGACTTCACGGTCAATGGGCATGGGCAAAGCCCTGAATTCGTATATGCCATGCGTTCTATGCAAGACATTTACCCAGCACCGGAGACATTTGGTATAGCTTACGCGCCCCTTGATGTGATGATGAAGCTATTTCAAGGCGGAAGTACCTTCAATGATATTGTATTTACGGTGAGGGATGGATATACATACGAACAAGTAGAAGAACAAATCAAACCAAGGCTTAAGAAGTATGGCTTACAATATATCATTCCTAGAAAAGATCAAATGAGTAACGTGATCTTAACACAAGAACTTACGCAATTGGAGTCAATGGTTGCAACTGTTCCTGTGATTTTTCTAGGTGTCGCGGCGATGGTCTTATATATTATGCTACGTAGAATGGTAGAACAGCAACGCGGACAGATTGGCACATTAAAAGCGTTTGGATATACAGAACGAGAGATTCTTTTCCATTATTTGTCCTATGGTATGGTGATTGGACTGATTGGCGGAATTCTTGGAGGATTAGCAGGTAGTGCATTATCGTTTCCGATGACACAGTTATACCAGCAATTCTTTGCTTTGCCAGGATTGAAGAGTGAATTTTCGATGCGTTATTTCTTTTTTGGTATCCTTTTGTCCTTAATTTTTAGCATAATAGCAGCGTATCAAGGGAGCAAAGGGTTGTTGCGGCTTCAACCGGCAGAAGCTATGCGGCCACCAACACCCCCGAAAGCAAAGAAGATTGTAATCGAGCATTTACCTTTTGTTTGGTCATTACTGACAGTGCAAGGAAAAATGGCAACACGTAATATGTTTCGAAATAAGCTGCGTAGCGTATTTATTCTTATTGGAGTTGCTTTTTCATTCAGTATGATTGCAGTATCTGTCTATTTATATAGCATGGGGGATGTGATTTTTAAGGACCAATTTACGAAAGTTCAGACCTATGATGTGAAAATAGCTTTAGTAAGACCTGCATATCAGCAATTATTAGAAAAAGAACTATGGCGTACAGAAGGTGTAAAGAAAGTGGAGGCAATGCTGGAAGTACCAGTGTCTCTAGAAAATCAATGGCTCAAAAAAGATGTTGTAATGCTGGGGCTAGCGAATAACTCTAGTCTGTATCGGGTGCTTGATTCGGATGGCAATGAAGTCACATTAAAGCCCCATGGAATCTATCTAACCCAAAATCTAGCACAAGCGTTAGATATAGGGGTCGGTAGGGAGGTACTATTAGAAAGTCCCTATCTTAAAGAGGAGAGTCTGCAAGTTCCTGTAGCAGGAATCATCACACAGAATATCGGGTCTAATGCCTTTATGGATTATTCGTATATGACGGAGTTGCTCGGTCACGGCCCGATTGCTACATCGATGTTATTAAATATTCCTAGTGAAGATATTGCGAATCTGAAGAAGAACTACCAGGAATCACCGATTATTGGAGGCATTGAAGACAAAGGACAAACGATGAGGCAAATTACAGAATTGATAGAGTCATACTCTTTTACCAGCTGGATTCTAGTGTTTTTCGCAGGGATTTGTGGGTTTGCTATTATCTATAGCTCTAGTATTATTGCCTTATCGGAAAGACAAAGGGAGTTAGCTTCCCTTCGAGTGTTAGGAATGTCGTCTAAGGAAGCCTTTGAAGTCCTTAGTTTTGAACAGTGGGTTATTTCAGGGATAGCGATGCTAGTAGGAATACCACTTTCGTTTTCTATGTTAGAGGGATTGGCGCAATCAATCGATTCAGATATTATGTCGATACCAGTATACTTCGAGCCGATTACATTCGTGTATGCGGCAATCGGGACTGTGATTTCCATTCTTATCGCACAGTATACGACGTATTCAAGAATTCGAAAGCTCGTATTAGCCGATGTTCTTAAAGAGAGGGATTAGGGGGAAGAAGTCATGAAGAAATGGATTAAGTGGGGATTATTCGTGATTATAGGTGTGGCCATTGCGTTTTATATGTATCAAGAATCGAATAAACCATTAGAAGTAGATATCATGCAAGTCGCTTGGCAATCGTTAGAAGAAAAGATTGAAGAAGAAGCAACCGTCGTCGCAGTGCATGATCGGTCTGTATACTCATTAACACCAGGAAAAGTAGATAAAGTCTATTTCAAGGAAGGCGCTCAAGTGAAAAAAGGAGCACTCCTATTTCAAATCGACAATCGAGAACTTGGCTACCAAATTTCTCAATTAAAAGCGCAACTAATCAGCCTTGAGGGACAAGAGCGACAAATGTACCCCGAATTACGACCGAGTCAAATTCGCAGTCAGGAGTTAGCCATTGAGCAAGCGAGAATCCAACTCGAATCGGCAAAAGAGGATGTCATAAAAGTGGAAGCACTCTACGAAGCAGGGGCGATTAGTCAAGAAATGTATCTCCAAGCACAAAGGGCTGTGGTGACACTGAGTAATCAACTCGCCCAACAGGAGCAAGCGTTGGAAGTATTGAAAGACAGAGCAATTCCAACCTCAGGGATCGACCAGCAATTTATGGGCCAAAGGGAGCTTGTTCAAGCACAAATTGCGCTAGCGGAGTATCAGTTATCGAATACACGTATCTATGCTCCAATCGGGGGTATTGTACAAGAGAAATACATTGAAGAGGGAATGGTCATCCCGCCAGGGTTTGCAGCTTTTACAATTTATGATGGAACCCAATTTGAATTAGAGACGTTGGTACTCATGGAAGATATAGTCGATTTAGAGGTTGGCATACCAGTTACCATTACACAACCTCGTAAAACAGGAGATATTGAGTTTCCGGGAGTTGTGCGTGTCATCGCATCGACTGCTCAACCAACGGTTTCTACTCTAGGACTAAAAGAAACTCGCGTCAAGGTTTCAATTTCCATAGACCACAAAGATATTCCAGCGGGAGTTAGGCTGGGGCTTGGATATGTGTTTGATGTAGCGTTTGTTACCCATCAAGAAACGAATCAATTGATTATACCTAAAACATCAATCTTTACTTACGATGGTGCGGATGCCGTATGGGTTGTCAAGGATGGTGTAGCAGAAATTCAGAAAATTCATAAGGGGTTTGAATCGGCGGATCGAGTAGTAGTAGAGCAAGGTCTAGAGCTAGGGCAGCAAATGATACGGAATCCCCGCATCGATGGATTAAAACCCGGTGTCTTAGTGATTGCTAAGGAAGGTTAGAAAGACACTAATATCCATAGGAATACAAGATTATTGAAAATCCATGAGAATTTTAAATAATTCTATAGTACGAAATGAACAAAACTGTTATTATATATCTAGACAATTCCTATGGGTACTAGGAGCTTTAATTGAATGGGAGGCTTTCTCGTGAGTTTAAAAGTTAAATTGATGACATTTATTGTTGGACTAGGCGGATTGGCAATTTTCGGTTTTCTTAGTATGGACAATTCGATCGCAGGAGTTATAGGGGCACTGTTTTCTGCAGGGATGGCTATATCAGGATTGTTCTTTATTCAATTAAATCTATTTACCCCGTTAAATAAGATTATTGCGTTTCAAGCGAGCATTGCAGCTGGAGATTATACTGTGGAACCATTGAAAATTAAGGGCTCTTCAGAATTAGAATCAATGGCTGTATCCGGAAACAGCTTATTAGACAATCAGAAAGCAATGATTTCTGAGATTATTAGTGCAACCCAACAAGTAAAGGCTTCTAGTAAAGAGTTAGTAGTATCTGGACAACAAGTAGGAGATTTTTCTCATCAAGTAAGTGGAGCAATCGAACAAGTTGCTGGTGGTGCTGTTGAGTTATCTGAGCAAATTGGAGATGCTGCGCGTAATATTGATTCAATGATTTACGAACTATCAATTGTGAGCGGAAAAGCATCAGAAATGCAAGACTCAGGGAAAATGGTTACTAAGAATATCGATGTAGGTACGAAATCTATAAAACAAGCGGTCGATCAGATGGTCGTAATAGAATCTCGCGTGGGGCAATCTGCAAAAGCGATTCGAATATTAGAAGATAAATCGAACGAAGTCGGAAACATCGTAACAATCATTAGTGGGATTGCCGATCAAACCAATCTGTTAGCGTTAAATGCATCGATTGAAGCAGCAAGAGCTGGTGAGCATGGAAGAGGATTTGCTGTAGTAGCAGAAGAAGTACGTAAGCTTGCAGAAGAATCTGCGAATGCTACCGACAAAATCACAGATCTCATTCATGAGATTCGTAAAGAGATTACAGATGCAGTAAAAGCTATGGAGCAAGGATTAGACGAAGTAAAGACTGGCTCCAAAGTCATTGAAAATACAGGGCAAGCTTTCTCGGAAATCAATAAGGAAGCGAATAATTTACTTAAGTACGTTTCTCAGGTTGGAGAAAGTACGAATAATATGGCAAGCAGTAGTAATCATGTCAATCAGGCAATTATGGATATTACGAGTGTTAGTGAAATCTTCTCTGCAAACTCTGAAGAGGTAGCGGCGGCAAGTTCTGAACAAGTACATGCAACAGAGGCGATACTCAAGGGCGCGGATTATTTAGATAAAATGGCCGAGAAACTTTCAAAAGCTGTCTCTAAGTTCAACATGGATATGTGTCTCAGATGGTCACCGGACTTAGCTGTAGGGCATGATACAATCGATGAACAACACCAAGAGCTTGTGCGTCAAATTAACCTTTTACTAGATGCGTGTAATCAAGGGAAAGGGAAGGGAACTGTTAATGAAATTATTTCTTTTCTAGAGAAATATGTGGTAGATCACTTTGGCATGGAAGAGGAGCAAATGTTGAAATACGATTATCCTCACTACACTGCCCATAAAGCGCAGCATACGAAGTTTATAGAGACCTTCTTAGCTGTTAAAGAGCAGATTCAGAAATCTGCTGTTGGACCGCACACTGCGATAGAAGTTAATCAGATTGTAGTAGACTGGTTAATCGATCATATTAACAAGGTTGACAGAGAGTTAGGTAAGTTCTTAAGGAATGTGAAGAAATAAGTATACTAGATATGAGCCTGGACAAAAGTCCGGGCTTTTTGCTGTCTGAAAAATGTTGAATTTCAGAGAATACTTGCGAAAAATTTGAATGGTTCTTCAAAAAGCCATTGACTATAATTATCACTATCATGTATAATTCCCGTACAATACATTAATGATAATCATTACTATTTGTAAAAGATTGGATGGGATGGACAACGATGACAAGAAATCTACGGGGAAGGCGAGCAATGAAAAAAGTAGTAAGTAGTTTACTAGCTTTACTAATGGTAATTAGTGTGCTGCCATTACATATGGTGCAAGCATCAGAAGAAAAAGATTATGTTTATGATTGGTCTATGGTAGGCAACAATTTACCAGGTGAGGTTAAATATGTGGCTAGTGCAAGTGAGAATGACCACATTCTAGCGATAGCTAATAATGCAGTGAATTCCATCGCAAAAGATGGGACGACTTGGAGTCAGGACTTTACTTTAAGCGACCCCAAAAAGATTAAGAGAGTAAACGAGCAGACAAATCAATATGTCGTTTTACAAAAATCAGACATTTACAAGGTAACCTTTAATGTTAACAAGTATATGAAAGGAACTTCTTTTAAATCTGGTGGAACTGCGCCATCTAGTGATTTTGAAAGCTTTGTGCAAGTTGGAGAAGATAATTATTTTCTAGCAACAAAAAGTAATGGTGTATTCTATTTTAATGGCGCTACATGGCAAAGTGTATCGGGGCCAAAAAGCGGTTCAACATTACTACAACTGAAAGAAATATTCACTATTTCCAATAAAGTTTATGTAGGTGCAACTAATACTGGGTTATTTGAATTTAATGGTGACTTAGCGACGCCGGAGTGGACACAAGTAGGAAACACTTTGGCGAGTAATAATATCCATGATTTAGTTACATGGAACGGGAGTTTTTATATTGGATCGAATAATACAGGAGTAAGAAAGCTTAATGAAGAGGGGACGTCTTGGTTATCGACTACGATTACCCAACATATTCGAAATTTATTTATTTACGATAATCGATTATATGTTGTAACACAGCAAAACGGTATCTATGTTTCTTTAGATGGTGAAACATTCAAACAAATCAAAAGTAAATCATCATCTCAGTTACCTAATGGACAAATAGAAGATAGTGTTGTAGTAGGGAATGAACTTATTGTTGGGAATAAGGCAAAACAAGTATACAAAATAGACCTTTCATCTCACGAGGAACAGTCGGCAGGTGATGTAGGTAATGTAGTAGGTCCGCCAACAACGGCCAACAGTAACATTACAATGCCACAGGGCACATTATCAGTTGGGCAGCCGTTTGAATTTACAGTTACTTTAAGAGATAGTTCCAATAGACTTGTCACAGAATCAGCGTTATCTCTGACCTTAAACAAGGGTCAATTATTAAATGTGGTAGAGAGTACGGACAATCCAGGTACGTACTCGTTAACTGCAACCTATGATAAAGCTGAAAAAACTACGATAAAAGTTCGCTTTAATGGCATAGACATATTAGAGCTAAAAGACGTCACATTTGCTGCTGTTTTGGTACCAGGCGTACCAGTGGCGATGAATAGCACAATCACAAATCCTGTAGGGTCGTTAGAAGTAAATCAACCATTTACATTTTCTATTGTATTAAGAGATTTTGAAAATACGGTAGTAACCGGAGCTACCATAGGAGTATCTTCACTTTCATTAAACAAAGGAACACTTGTAGATGTAGTAGAAAGCAGCCAAAATCCAGGCACATATACATTAACTGCAACCTATGACAAAGCTGAGAAAACTACGATTAAAGTACGTTTTAACAGCACTGATATACTAGAGCTAAAAGATCTCACATTTGTAGCAGCTCTGGTTGCGGGCGTACCAGTTAGTGCGAATAGCACAATAACGTATCCAGTAGGGGACGTAGAGGTTAATAAGCCTTATATCTTTACAATAGTTCTTCGAGATTTTGCTAACAACCCTGTAACAGGAGCTGCTATAGGAGCGTCTTCCCTTTCGCTGAATAATGGGACTCTAGTAAATGTAGTAGAAAGTACGCAGAATCCTGGAACATATACATTAACAGCTACCTACGACAAAATTGAGAAGAAAACAATTAAAATTCGTTTCAGTGGTACTGACATATTAGAGTTAAAAGATTTGCAATTTGTGATGGCTCAAGGTCCAGGAATCCCAAGCCTTAGTAAAAGTAGCACAGACGTACAAGGAGATTTAATTGTTAACTCTACATTTAATATCATTTTATACTTACGTGACATAAATGACGATCCAGTATCAGGTGTAGCAGAATCATTAAAACTCAATAAAGGACAGAGTATCACAGTGGTAGAAGGTGCAAATGGAACCTATATGTTTAGCCTTCGTTATGATAAAGCAGAAACAACCAATATCAAGATTCAATATATGAATAGTGATTTCATAGAAATCAAGAATCTTACATTTCTTGCAAACTTACAGCCGTTTGACCCGTCTAGTATTCCGTCACTGGGAAGTTTAGCGGCAGATGCTGGGATAGCTGGATCTCACTCTGCTGGTTCACAGTATGATTCAAATACGAGCTTTAGTTTAATTCAAGATGTATCAGGGCTATTAGCACAATCACCAAGCACACCAACACCAGGTAGTGGTTCTAGTTCAAGCGGAAGTTCGGGTAGTGGATCAACAAGTGGTGGCGGAAGTAGTTCAACAACACAGCCAACCAATAATACTCAAGCAACAACAATCAATAACATTGCTCAACAAGCTGCAACAGCAAATACCGCACAAGCGCGTACAGAGCTAGCACAGAATACGGCACAAACCCTGCAAGCAATGGCTACCTCAACAACTACAATAGCCAATGCAGCGCAAGCTACTTCAGTTGCACAAGAGAAATCGGATGCATTAAAAACAACAGCTTTAGTAGTATCAAAGTTAGACAAAGCAGAAGATATAGCAAAGGTGCTTGACGGAACGAAGAACGTTCTAAACAGCTCGAAAGATGCCATAAGCAAAGTTGAACCGCAACAAGCGGTATCGATTGCTAAGGATATCATTGAAAACGCTGTGGCGGTTAAGAATGCTGTGAATGGATCTAGGTCTCAAGTGGCAAAAGAGCTTCAAGAAGTACAAAAGGCAATCCAAGATACGGCACAAACTGCTATTCAACGCGCTGGGGTAACGATGGTATCGAGTGAAGGACTACAGAAGCAGGGAGATCAAGTAACTGCAAAAGTAACGGTTGATACAATTCTTACTTCGGCAAATCAGGTATCCCAAGCAACGCAAGAAATTAACGCAACATTAAATAAAGAACAAATAATTGTAAATAAATCTTTTGAAACGTCAGTAAGAATTGCAATCCCGAAAGAAGATGGAACAAATGTTGCAACAGCGGTCATTCCATTTACGGCAATGCAAGAAGTTGCAAATAAGAACATCCAAGGAATAGGAATTCAGATACAAACGGCTAACATTACCATTCAAACAGGAATCTTCAACGGCACAAGAGGCGCAGATATTACAATTAGTGCAGGTCGTATTGAGTCAAGTCAATTATCGGCTGTAGCTAGACAAAATGTTCCTTCTAGTAGCAACGTAGTAGAATTAAAGATTGCTTTAGATGGACAGAACATTCGTCAGTTCCAAAAGCCTGTAAAAGTCGAAATTCCATACACGCTAAAAGCTGGTGAGAATCCAAAGACAATCACAGCGTTCTACTTAAAAGATGATGGATCAATAGAAGCAGTTGGTGGTAATTATAACGAAGCTACAGGCAATGTGGAATTTGTTACAAATCACTTCAGTAAGTTTTTCGCAATGCCAGCATCTAGGAGTTTTGTGGATACTAGTAGCATTACATGGGCAAACGATGCAGTATCAACATTAGCAGGAAAAGGCATTATCCGCGGAGTAGGACTAAACGCTGAAAAATCTGGTGAACTATTCAATCCAAATGCGAATGTTACTAGAGCAGAATTTGCAAGTATGATTGTGCGTATGTTAAAGCTAGATGGTAGCCAAACTACAACTCCATTTGCAGATGTGAAGGAATCAGCATGGTATGCAGATGCTATAAGAGCCGCTTACGCAAACGGAATCATCAACGGAAAATCTGCTACAGCATTCGATCCAGAAGGAAAGATTACTAGACAGGAAATGGCTGTAATGATTGCTAGAGTTCTAGAACAACAAGGATATAGAGCAACTACTTCACAAGAACATAACTTCCCTGACTCTTCTGTGATTGCAACTTGGGCTCAAGCAGGTGTCGCGCTTGTAAGCCGTGAAGAGATTGTAACAGGTATGGGAGACGGAAGTTTTGCTCCTACAGCAAATGCTACAAGAGCACAAACAGCTGTAATGCTGTACAGATTGCTCGGCAAATAGTTCTAGAATGGTATAGACAGGAGAATAGAACGGATGAATATGAAACGACGCGACTTTATTAAATGGGTAACCGCTTCTGCTGCCGTGCTAGGAATTGGTAGCTGGGAGCTAGCTAGAATTAAAGAAGTATTAGCATCGATGAACACAACTCCCATTGTATGGTTACAAGCAGCCGGTTGCTCCGGCTGCACCATCTCTTTTTTAAATATGGTGGACGATACAATCAACCAATCGGCAAATGGTGTTTCTAAAGTAGATCAAATTTTAATTAACCAAATTGAATTGGATTATCATCAAGACTTAATGGTTGCTTCTGGGAATGAAGCGATTCAGAGACTGTTAGATAAAACAACTGGAGACGGCAATTTTATACTTATAGTAGAGGGTGCTATCCCTACAGCTGCCAATGGCATGTACTGTGTCATTGGAGAGAGAAACGGGCAACCGTGGACAGCTCAACAGGCAGTCATTGATTTAGGGACGAAGGCGAAACATATTATAGCAGTTGGTACATGTGCTTCTTCACGAGGTGTATCTGGAGCAGGTACGAATATGACACAAGCCCGTTCTGTCGAAGAAGTGCTTGGAAGCTCTCACGTAAATAAGATTTATAATTTGCCAGGATGTCCAGTTCATCCATACATTATTGGTGAGACGATTGTTAAATTGTTGGCTGGTGATGCAATCACTAGAGATACGAAGAGACGTCCGCTAGGGTCTTATAACGCGAAGAAGCACCATGATGATAGCAATTGCCCGTTAAAGGGTAGGAGTAAAACGAAAAAGCTTGGGGTTTGCGGCAACTGTTTTGATGAAATGGGTTGCAAAGGAAAACATGATGAGACAAAGATGTCCTGCTATACTCGCCGCTGGGGTACAAATTGGTCGAATAAGCGTGGATGCTTTGGTACAGGGAATATGTGCATCGGTTGCTCAAGTACGGCCTTCCCATTCGCTCAAATTTACCAAACTAAAGTTGATGACTAAGGAAGGGATACTATGCCAACAATTAAACTCGATCCAGTTACCCGTTTAGAGGGTCATATGAAAATAGAGGTTGAAGTCGATGGAAATAATCGTGTGACATCGGCAAAAAGCACTGGAAATATGTTCCGTGGATTTGAAAGTCTGTTGTTAAGACGTGATCCACGAGATGCAGTGCACATTACTCAAAGAATCTGCGGATTTTGCCCAGTCTCTCATGCAATGGCATCAGTAAAGGCAATAGAGAGTGCGGAAAATTATAAACCGAAACAGCAAGGGAAATTTTTGAGAAATTTAATTCAAGGTGCTAATTACCTTTCGAATCATATTTTACATTTTTATCATTTGACGGTTCCAGATTTTGTAGCCGGACCTAACAAAACGCTATGGAAAAGTTCGACGCTAAACGATTTGCGCTTCTCTCAAAAAGCAAGCGACGATATCTTTGCTAATTATGTAAAGGCGTTAGAAATGCGCAGAAAAGCTCACGAGATGGCAGCGTTGTTTGCTGGGAAAATACCACACGTAATGTCCATTATGCCTGGTGGGGTGACCAAAACCCCAACTGCCCAAGAGATAGCAACCTACAAGCAGTTATTGCTTGAAGTAAAGGCGTTCATTGAAAATGAGTATGCTCAAGATGTACAAAAGCTTGCTAGTGTTTATAAGGATTACTTCCAAGTGGGTATTGGTTATGGGAACTTTATAAGTTTTGGCGTTTTTGATGTTGAAGACGACAAGCAACTTTTCAGAAGTGGAAGATATACAGACCAACAATTATTTGAAGTAGATCCATATAAAATTACTGAAGACGTAAAATATGCTTGGTATACAGATGCTTCTGGGAATCCGAATGAAAGTTTCATTCTTGGGAGTGTAGAACCAGAGATGAATAAATCGGGTGCGTACACTTGGACGAAGGCGCCTAGATATCTAGGTAAAGCTCATGAAGCAGGTCCATTAGCTCGAATGTGGCTAAATGGGGACTATCGACAAGGTGTATCTGTAATGGACCGCCATGTAGCCCGTATGTTAGAAGCGAAGAAAATAGCCCATGCAATGGTTCGTTGGGTCGACAATTTACGAGCGGAAGGTCAAACGGATGCCCTAGATTATAACGATGCTTTACACACACTTTCTGCTGCGAAGAAGATGGGAGTCGGACTTACAGAGGCGCCTCGTGGCGCACTTGTCCACTTCGTAAGTTATGAGAATAACACTGTAAACAAGTACGAGATTGTGACACCGACGTGCTGGAATGCATCACCGAAGGATTCTGCAGATTTGCCTGGTCCTATTGAACTTGCGCTTACTGGAGTACAGATTGCTGACACATCTAAGCCTGTAGAATTAATGCGGATTATTCACTCCTTTGACCCATGCACGGCATGTGCTGTACATGTGATGACACCAGAGAAGCAGATTGCTAGTCAATTTATCGTATCACCATTGTAGGGCTAGTGGCAATTAATCGGATATATAAGACTTGTGTTCAGATGGTATTTTAGGTGATTCTATTGAGATACAATAGATGTTACTTAGGGGGCGGGTGTTGATTATGGCAATCGATTGTTTGAGAACAACTACAGAAAGTCCAAAGGTTGCCATTATCGGCATCGGTAACCTCCTTCTCGGAGATGATGGCGTAGGTGTCCATGCGATACAACAATTAGAGCAAGGACATTATGGTGTATTTCCTAATCATGTAGACTTCGTGGATGGTGGGACATTTATCTTTGATATGCTGGATGTGTTCACTCAATACAAGAAAATCATTATTATTGATTGTTTGAAGGGTGGGCATAAACCTGGCACGGTCTATCATGTTACTCCGAAGCAGCTTGGGGAAACAATCCGTGAGACTTCTTCGTTGCATGAAGTGCAGATTCTAGATATTGTACAATGGATGGAGTATCTGGGTCATAACTTAGATGTGGAAATAGTAGGGATTGAGCCAGAGTCGATTGGCTATTCTATGGAACTATCTGCTACGGTGCAAGACGCATTGACCTTAGCTGTTGATAGAGTAAAAAAAATCCTAGAATAATCATAGGATAAAAGATTACGAAAAAAACCATGGAGGACGAGAATTTATCGTTTCCATGGTTTTTTCTTAGTAAAAAATATGTTGTTCGTTGTACTTAACGTGCAGTCCACTTTCCTGTAAATACCACATCCTGTAAAGCCTTTCTGCCAGAGGGAACTTCTTGCTCTTGTAGCTCCGCTGGTAAAACAGATAGGTCTGCATGCTTCCCTAGAGCAATAATGACTTCTACTTGATAGTCTTCTGGAATTTCTAACAGCTTTGCTGCTAGGTCTTTTTTGAAACCACCCATGCAATGGGTAATCAAGTCTTGGCGATAAGCTTCCATTGTTAAATAACCCCACGCAGTCCCGCAATCAAAGGAATGCCAAGCATTCACCTTACCGTTTCGTGCAAAGTTTTTTTTGGAAATAATGGCGATTAAGACAGGAGCTTTGTCTGCCCACAGGCGATTTGAATCGACCAAAAATTCATAGAAGACATTTCTAGTTTCGGCAGTATTGGCAATAATGAATGTACATGGTTGTTCGTTGAAGCAAGATGGGGCCCAATGTGCGGACTCTAGGATTGTCAAGACTGTTTCATCTGCTATAGGTTCCGTACTAAAAGCTCGAGGAGACCAGCGATTCAGGAAGAAAGGGTCAATTGGGTATTCTGATTTTCGATTGTTAGCTTTGTACATATCGTATTCATACCTTTCCTGTAATTGCTTTTAGTTCGTGACTGACTATAATTTGGACTATAACTCGTGACTATCATTCAGATTATAACCTGTTGAAGTTTCATTGGTTATATTTTATAGAAACAGGAGGTACCCGTCCACTATTTCTATTGAAAAGCAAGTTTCTTGTAGTAAAGGATATCCTATCTGTATAATAGATAATATATTTTGTTAGATTCGAGACAAGGGTGGTATCGGTATGGAGAAATATTGTGAAATGTGTAAGAACCCTTTTTTTGCAGCTGCGAATGAAAGAATTTGTGGTGCTTGCAAAGAAAAGGATAAGGAAGAAAAATATCTAGAGGATGTTATCGCATATATTAAAGATTATCCAAATCACTCTGTGGCACAAGTGATACAAGATACAAAAGTTCCTTATGATATGTTGCAGAAGTTTATTCGAGAAAAGAAGGTTGACCTAATTATTGATCCGCAATACGCTGAGCAGGTGAAACGAGAAAAGCAGAGGCTATTCAATGAACTTGCCAATGCAAAGAAATCGTTGCAATCGCCATCTGATAAGGCCCAAAATAGTAGTAGCTTGAAAAAAGATAATCTTACCTATCAAGTCTTAAAAGATCGATTGTAACATAACCCACAAGGTTTACGTCTATATAGTGATAGTGTACTGCCGTCATTCAATGATTTGTTAGGAAGAAGTCGTTGCGATATGATAGAAATAGAAGTCTTGGCAACGCCGTTGAATCATCAATAAGAGGAGGAGTGTTGGTATGAAAGAGAAATTAGTCCGTTTAGGATATATTCTTGGAATTGCCCTCATGTTAGCAGGTCTTATTTATTTCTTTGCTGCCAATTGGCCGGAGTTTGACAGGTATACGAAGTTAGCGTTAAGTGTAGGTATTATGCTTCTATTCTACTCATTATCATTACTGTTTTCAAAAGTTTTTCAGCAGCATTTGTTTTTAAGTAAGCTGTTACTATTTGCTGGTAGCGTCGGGTTTGGAATTGGTGTGGCTCTCATCGGACAGATTTATAACTCCCATGCAAACAGCTATACTTTATTTGGTATATGGCTTATACCAGTACTGTTATTCGCATGGGTAACACGGTATCAGCCGTTTTATATTTTAAGTCTTATCCTTGCACATTTGACTATATGGTTTTACTTTTTTCCAGAGTCGAACACATTTAGCTATCCTGATTCGTATATTTTGAAAGCGATTATGTTGTTGATTCTGATTAATGTCGGTAGCTTTTTAGCATCAGAAAAGAAAATAATTGATTCTCCAATTTTAAAAGGTCTAAGTTTTATTATTGGTCATGTTCTTTTCATTTGGATGAGCATGCGATTCTTTTTAGAAGAGTATGTATGGCAGACGAATAGCGTATATATTGCTGTACTAGCAGGCTGTTTTTATTATTTCTTAAAAGTTAGACAACAGAACTTCTATATAACGGTTACGGGTATTGCAACCACTGTCTATTTAATTGTGAAGTATATAGAGATTATTATTGAACATTTTGGCCCGATGATTTTTGTCATTACGTTGCTATTGGGCGCATTGGTGATCTATTTGAATGTCTATATTGTAAAGCGACTGAAAGCAAGGCAACGTACATTACAAGCAGAGACAGAAGCCATGCTTGACGAAGATGGGTCAAGAAGTGTCGCTATTTCTAAGACAAGGCAGATGTTATCATGGCAGAATCTATCAACAATTTTATTCACTGTACTGTCCTCTATCGTCATAACGTCGTCTATTATCTTTCTCATCACAGATACAATATCGGCCTTTGATGATATGGCAGTGTTCTTTTTCTTTATGGGGTTATTACTATTTCTCGTGCCAGGCGTGTACGTGAGCGGTCGTAACGACATTATTGGCGGTACGATGATATGTATCGGATATATTATGAGTTCAGCCGCTGTGTTAGCAGCACCGGATCGATACCTGGTGATATGGGCTATATTTATTGTATTAGGCTTATTGAAGGTGGCGAATCACGGAATTCGCATGCTGCTATTCGGACTATTCCATATAGTTGCTGGGTTTAAGTTGGATGAACTGCTACGGGAATTTGACCTTGTTTGTATCACGTTAATTGCAGTCAATGTGGTGATAATTCTTCTAACCCGTTTTAAGAGACAATGGCTAAGCGATGATAAGGTAGCGCGTTCACTGTATAGGAATAGTGTCTTTTACGGATTGCTGTTTTTCTTTATACTAACGTTTATTGAAGCGCCGTACATTTCCGAGTGGACGTACTACGTATATAATGTTTTGTTCTTTGTTGGTGTAACGGCACTAGTTTTCTGGGGGCAGCAGCAAGAGCGTAGCTATGAACTGAGAATAGGTCTTGCATTCTGGTTTGCATTCTTATTCTACAAATATTATGACCTAGTATGGCAACTTCTGCATAAATCCCTTGCTTTATTAATATTAGGCTTGATTTTCCTCGCAGTTACGCGATGGTTTGAGCAAAGGAACAGTAGGGACGTAGGAATGGTTCAAGAAAACTCCCATCAGGACTGTTTTTGGAGCGGTAAAATGCTAACGATTTTACTTATTATTGTAGTGCAAGTGGCATTTATGGGTTACCAGGTGGGGACAAGTGAACAAGCATTAGTTCACGGGAAACCAGTTAAGTTGGAACTTGTACCACTCGATCCGCGTTCCATCATGCAGGGCGATTATGTAATTCTTAATTATACAATTTCCCAGTTATTCGCTGAAAATGGTCAGCAATTCCCTGACTTTGTGATGGGAGAGGAATGGAGTCATGGTCAAACAGTACAAATTGTCTTAACACCAGATGAACAGGGAGTGCACCAGTTTAAAGAAATGTATGAAGGGCAAGAAATCGGGCCTATGGATGTTGTAATGAATGGTAAGTATCAGGGTTGGCGTTTTATTTACGGAATCGAGAACTATTATGTGCCAGAAGGTACTGGTGGAGAAGTGGAAAGAACGATGAAGTATGCGTATGTAAGAGTAGCGGCAAACGGGAATGCCATCATTGAACGTCTATCTGATCAGTAGTGAAATATATGTAATAATAGTAACCACTTGAAGTGTGTGGATACAACTAAAATTATTAGTGGTCTAAATATGTAGAGATTTAATCGATATAGGAACTAAATGAATGAATAGAGATTTATGGAGGCGCTATATGATTGTTGGTATTGGATTAGACATAGCTGATATAGAACGGATTACGAAAGCTTGTGGGAAACAGCCACAAGCTTTCGTAAAAAGAATCTTAAGTGAACGTGAATTTGAGGAATTCCAACAGCTTCCAAGTGAGTCTCGAAAATATGAATATCTTGCAGGGCGGTTTGCGGCGAAAGAGGCTTTAGCGAAAGCTTTTGGGACGGGGATTGGTAAAGTGTCCTTCTGTGACCTTGTGATTCTCAAGGATGCATATGGGAAGCCAGTCGTTACACTCGAAGGGAATGCTAAGGAGCTAGCACGGGAGTTAGAAGTCACTGCGGTATGGGTTAGTATCACCCATGATAAGGGTTTAGCAATTGCACAAGCAATTCTTGAGAAATAAAAACAACCTTTGTGTAATGAATGAGCAATACTTGTCATACAATTTAGTACACGCAGGAGGGAATAGTGTGTTTGTCGTTACAAATAGGGAAATGCGTGAAATCGATCGCTATACGATTGAGCAGATCGGTATTCCATCGGCTGTATTGATGGAAAATGCGGGTAGATCCGTTGTCAATTGGATCACAGAGCACATCCGCAAAGACATGCGTGTGGGGGTGGTATGTGGCAAGGGAAACAACGGTGGAGACGGAATAGTAATTGCTCGGTATCTTCATAATATGGGGTATTCCGTACAAGTTCACCTACTAGAAAACGCTCAGGATTTATCTCGAGATTGTGCTCAGCAATATACGATTGCTCGCAATATGGGGTTGCCAATCGAGTGCTTGAAAGAAGAGGGCTTGGAGAACACATTGGGAGTTTACGATTGCATGATCGATGCGTTGCTTGGAACAGGAAGTAAAGGAAACCTGCAAGGACTATATAAGGATGCCGTCGATACAATCAATGAGATCAAGCGTGCTAAGAATCATCTGGTTGTTGTCAGTATTGACTGTCCGACGGGTGTAATCGGCGATGATGGGCAAGTTTCTGATGCAGTTGTTCAAGCGGATTACACGATAGTTCTAGGTTTTACAAAACAGGGCCTTTATCAATACCCAGCCGCTGGCTATGCAGGGAATATCGTTGTCGTGGATATAGGGATTCCTAAGAAAGTTGAGGAAGAATATCCAATCAAAAGACAACTGATAACGGAGCAATTGATTGAACCGTGGATTCCTCATCGCACAGCGAATAGCCACAAGGGTACCTATGGAAGAGTGCGTTGCATTGCAGGTTCTGCTGACTATATGGGAGCGGGATTATTAGCGGCAACAGCGAGCTTGCACATAGGAGCTGGGCTTGTATATTGGGATGCTCCTGAAGAATTGCGGCGCTACTTTAATGGTCAAACCCCAGAACTTATATTTAGAGGATATGCTTCGGAAGGTGGGACATTTTCTCCTGATAGTGCAGATGCTTTAGTTGATGCCGCAAACGATGCGAAAGCAGTAGTTGTAGGTTGCGGAGTTGATGATTTTACAGGCAGTCTACATTGGATGGAGAAATTAGTTACTGGCATTACATGTCCATTGATTATCGATGCAAGTGCCTTTGTCATGTTAAAAAAACAGCTGGACATTTTATTGACCCGTAAGGGAGTGACAGTTGTTACACCGCATCCAGGAGAAATCGCGAAAGTGTTGAAAATATCAGTCGCGCAATTGGAAAGCAAAAGAATTTATTATGCAGAGCAATTTGCGAAACGATATCACGTCACGATTATTCTCAAGGGTGCTCACACAATCATAGCTACACCAGAAGGTAATACGTATATCAATACGACGGGTAGCCATGTCTTGGCGAAAGCTGGAACGGGAGATGTATTAGCGGGATTTATAGGGGGGCTTGCAGCCCAGGGGGTCTCATTAGAAATGGCAGCGTGTGTTGCCGTCTACATTCACGGGAAAGCAGCGGAACAACTAGCAGAGACAACATACGTATCTACGATGGCATCGGATGTATCGCGTACAGCCGGAGCCATATTGCACAAAATAGCGCATCGAGCATAACCTATGACACATTTCCCGGGAAATAGACATTTTTCATAAGAAGTCTGTCGAAAGATAGTGAGGAGATGGTGTTGTGCTAAAGGGTAAACGCAAACTAGGTATCATATTGTTAGGTATTCTTACATTAGTCTTATCAGCATGTGGGGGAACTGTTACGAAACAAGAAGATGTAATGAAGGAACTACAAAAGATATCTACAGAGATTGAAAGCTATCATTTAGAAGCAGAGTTAGTGGTTGATCATGAAGGCATGCCGCAAAATTATTATGTTGAAGTATGGTTCAAAACTCCAGAGCTCTATAAAGTAGCTTTAAAAAATGAGAATAAGGAAGTATCACAAATTATCATTAAAAACAATGATGGGGTTCATGTAATTAACCCATACATGAATAAGGTCTTTAAATTTAGCAAGGATTGGCCACATGCAAAGGGTCAGCTATACTTATATCAGACACTTCTAAACAATGTCTTAGAAGCTGAAAACTTAGAGTATGAGTATAAAGAAGGCATGTATCACTTTGCCTATGAAGTGCAAAACGGTCAATACACTGCAAAACAAGAAGTGGTTCTTCAAGAAGGGTTCTACCCTAAAATGTCTTATATGACAGATGAATCAGAGACAGTGAAAATTACTGTAAACTTTGAGAACTTCGAGGCGAATCTTCCGTTAGAAGATACTGAGTTTAATGTAGAAGAGCAAATGAAAACAGGTGTGTTAGAGCCAATGGATGCTACGGCAACAATGGCGCAAGATAAGTCATGGACACCATTACAGCCTGAATATGTTCCTTCTGGTTTAACTCTAAAGTCTTTGAAGATCGTGGAGGAAGGCAACTCTGAGTATGCAGTATTACAATACGCTGGTAACGATGCGAACTTCACGTTGATTCAAAAGCCTTTCTCTGAAGGATTTAAGGATAATAACAGTCAGCTCATTGAACTATATGGTAAGGTAGCAATGCTTACGAGCGGTGCGAATCCAACGCTTCAATGGTATGATCAAGGGTTAGAGTTTACGTTATCAGGAAATGTTTCTGTTGAGGAAATGGAGAGAATTGCAAGCACTGTGTACCGTCCTGCTGTGAAATAATTGATGAGGCCTTGTGGCCTCATCTCTTCTTTTCCTATGGTATCTATTCTTGGGGTATCTTTTCTGGGGTTCGTCTTTTAAGTTTGAATTGTTTTAGAAACAAGATATGGTATGATGAATTATCAAGGTGTCAAAAAATGTAACAGGTGTTAATAGGACGACAGGTTTAATGAATTAGAGGTGTTGTGATGAAACAGTATCGACCGACTTGGGTAGAAATTAATTTACAAGCCATTCGTGCCAATTATCTTGCACTAAAGAAAAGGGTGGGAGAAAGCACAGATGTTATTGCGGTAGTGAAAGCAGACGCTTACGGACACGGGGTACTACCAGTAGCGAAGACGGTTCTAGATGCAGGTGCAAAATGTTTAGCAGTAGCTACCATGGAAGAAGCATTAGAAATTAGGACTCAAGGAATTACCTGTCCTATCTTAATTTTTGGGTATGTACCAATGACAGCAGCGAAGGAGATTGTTGAACAAAATATCACGGTTACTGTTCTCGATTTGCCGTTTATGGATGCGTTAAACATTGCTGCAATGCAACAACAAAAAGTTGCCAATATCCATCTGAAAATTGATACGGGAATGGGACGGCTAGGTATCAGGACAGAGGAAGAGCTTAGGCAAATGCTGCAATTTCTGAATTACTGCCCTCATATTCATCTTGAAGCAGTGTATTCGCACTTCGCATGTTCCGATGATAAGGATAAGCAATATACAGAACAACAATACACTAAGTTTAGTGGTCTCCTTAATGGGATCGATGATATCCATCTTAGTAAAGCCAAACGTCATGTCTGTAATAGCGGTGGCATTATTGACTCACCTCATTTAGCCTGCGATCTGGTTCGTGCAGGCATTAGCTTGTATGGATACTATCCTTCTACAGAGGTTGATCAAGAACCCGTACTACTGCAACCGGCGATGCAATTTAAAACGAAGGTAGTGTACCTGAAGGAAGTACAGTCAGGAGAGTATATTAGTTACGGGGCAACGTACCAGACTACAAAAGCTACGAGAATCGCAACGCTACCTGTGGGCTATGCCGATGGATATAATCGACTCCTTTCCAACCAAGGCATTGTGCTCGTGAATGGGGTTAAAGCACATGTAGTAGGACGGGTGTGTATGGACCAAACGATGGTCGATGTTACAGAAGTTCCTGATGTAAATATTGGAAGTGAAGTAGTCCTGTTTGGTGAACAAAAGGGAGAGGTACTATCGGTAGAAACCCTAGCCAATCAAGTCGGGACAATCAATTATGAAATCATAACATCTATAAGCAAACGTGTACCACGCGTATATATTAAGTGATACACTGATTATATAGATATTTTTCCAGGAATATCCTGAAACTTTTATTGAGCTCTTGAGTCTATTTCTTTGTATGTATAAAGACCATAGATAATAGCAGGATTTTGAGCTTTTTTGTCGAATATCTTTAGTGGATGAATGATGATGAATGACAAAATGAAAACATTGACATAAGACAAGACGTATACTGTATATTTTTCAATATTTTACCGCATACTGTTGGTATACAATCTTGTGCAGATAAAGAAAACTTAGTTCAGATGGAGTTTTTACTCCACCTGAACTCTAGTTGCACTTATTTCGCCTGTACCCCTTGTGGGTAAAATTTGGCGGCACTTATCTCCCACTTTCACTTAGGTACGTAATGGTTCTAACTATTTTAAAATAGAAGAACCATTCTGTAGAAGGAGGAGTATTAGTATCGCCGTTGAGATAAATAGGAATTTCTTTTGGGGGGTCAACTTTGTGGTAAATAACAAACGGATTATGATTAGTATTCCGACCTATCTTTTGCAGGAAGTGGATGGTGTCGTGGAAACAGAGAATACGAATCGAAGTGAGATTATCCGAGTAGCCATGAAAATGTATTTAAGTGAGAGAAAGAAACGCCATATTCGCGAATCTATGAAAAAGGGATATTTGGAAATGGCGGATATCAACTTAAATATTGCATCGGAAGCTTTTAGAGCGGAAGAAGAAGCGGAAGTTACTTTAGAGAAATTAGTTAGCGGAGTGTAGTTGGCTGATGAATATTAAACGTGGTGACGTATTCTATGCCGATTTGTCTCCTGTCGTTGGTTCTGAGCAAGGTGGTGTACGCCCAGTTCTGATTATTCAAAATGATATTGGGAATAAATATAGTCCTACCGTAATAGTGGCTGCTATAACTGCACAAATACAAAAAGCCAAGATTCCAACCCATATTGAAGTAAACGCAGATATCTACGGACTAGAAAAGAATTCTGTTATTTTACTTGAGCAAATTCGTACCATTGATAAACAACGTTTAACAGATAAAATAACCCATTTAAATGATGAAATGATGGCTAAGGTGAACGACGCAGTAAATATAAGTTTGGGTCTAATAGAGTTTTAGAAAGTTTTCTATCCAAAAGATAGGAAACTTTTTTTGTTTTTTTATAATCAAAACTGTTATGATAATTGTCAATTGTAAAAATTACTAGATACGGTTAAAATGGAAGTATAGGACACAACGGTTAAAATGAGACTATAGGATACATGCGAAAGGATTCGCGAAAGGACTGGTTCAAATGCTTACCATAGTATTGTTGCTAACGTTATTGGTAACATTCTTGAGCATAGTTATGACAGTAGGGAATGCTATGAAGAGAACAGGATTCACAAGATTTTGGGCGTTATTATCAACGGCGTCTATCTTTATTACGTCCTTTATTTTCATTATTGACTCTTTACATATCATCGAAGCAAAAGAAGCCAGTAATAGTCAAATTGAAGAAATTACCAATGGGGTAAATGAAAACTTAGATTCAGACAGTATGAGTAATAGTGACCAGTCGTCATCTGATAATGGACAGCAGGGTCCTAACGAGAATGCGAATCCGACGAATATAGCAGATCAAACAGGCAAATCAGGAAAAGTTTCACAAATCATGCTATTAGATTTATTTGCGAAGCGTTTCACGGGAGACTTGAGTGGAATGTCTGCAGTGCAAAAAGAATGGTTATTGAAACAGTTGCATTTATATCCTGCTGATTCGAAACAGAAACTGACTGAAGTAGAAAAATTGGCAATTCCTATGAGTAAACAAGGGGAATTACTTCGAAATATAAATAATTACAAGCAAAAGATCATTAAAGACACAGGCACTGTTTTAGAAACGCTGGTAGATGAAGGTACGGCAATACGCGAAATGCAAATTCAAGTACTAACGACGGATGGAGTAATATGCATATTATATTATCCAGCTGTTGTGGAAGTGCAAAAGGGTGAACGAATTCAGTTTTATGGCACGCCTATTGCATATAATAGCAAATCTAGTGACTTATTTGGTTCCACGGACACAATTTTAGTCTATGCAAATCACATAACGAGGTAAAAAGTACCCCCTGACTACATAGGATTGTAGAAAGGGGGTTTGTTTTTGTATGAAACCAAAGATTGCGATTACAGGAACTGCAATGGATACGAAATATGGGTACGGGACATTTCTAAATCGTGCCTATTCAGAAGCTGTTATTAAGGCGGGTGGCATACCTGTCCTATTGCCATTAACATTTCAAGATTTATGTGATGAATGGCTTGACTCGGTAGATGGATTATTGCTTAGCGGCGGCGAGGATGTCGACCCCAATCGTTTTGGGCAGCATCCCATTCCTAAGCAAGGAAAGATAACGCCTGATCGGGATGTATTAGAATTAAGTATCATTCCGAAAGCAATAGAAAAAAAGATCCCAATCTTCGCTATTTGCCGAGGAATTCAGGTTCTTAATATTGCATGTGGGGGGACCTTATATCAAGATATAAACAGCCAAATCCCGGGAACCATCAAGCATTCACAAAATGCACCAAGATGGTTTGGTACTCATTATATAGACATTGCAGATAACTCAAAACTGCACAAAATTGTCCAAACCTCGTCTATGAAGGTTAACAGCTACCATCATCAATCGATTCACACACTAGGGGATGGACTAGAGATTGTAGCCCATTCGTCTGATGGTGTAATAGAAGCAGTTGAAGGTACGGAAAATCTATATATTCTTGGTGTGCAATGGCATCCTGAAGGTATGTGGGAAAGAGACTCGCTACAATTTGAATTATTCACTGCCTTTATTAGAGAATGTCAATGAACGCACCCTCATGCACTATACATTGGTTTAATGGATATCAAGAGAATTATAGATTATAAAGCAAGGGTTTGTATGAAATCAACAAATTTGTTTGTCGATAACGAGTTATGGTCCTTGTTCACAGCGCAATACAATTTGCGTTCAATTGATAGGCCACGTACTAACACAGGCTTTACTTTTTGCAAGGTAATCGCTCGCTCGGCGGCTGCTGTGGATACAAAGGAAACACCTAAACTGTTTTCTACCGCTGAAATGACAGCATCTGTGCTTCCGAATTCGCCAAGCACAGATAGCTTGTCTAGTTGGATGTTATGATGGGATAATGCTTCCGATAGAATTTTCCTAGTGCCAGACTGTTTCTCACGTAATATTAGAATCGCATCTTTCAACTCTTCTATATTAATATAAGCTCTGGTTGCCCACGCGTGGTCTATGGGAACAATTAGTTGTAATTGATCAGTTGCCACTGGAAATACGTGAAAAGAGCTGTCATCGCTTGGATAAGAACCGACAATTGCCACATCGACTTTCTTCTCGCTCAATAGTCGAGTGATTTGTTCTGTACCAGCGACATGCACCTGAATCTGAATATGTGGATAGCTATTACGGAACTCCTTAATCATAGGGGAAATTAAAAATTGTGACGGAATTGTACTAGCCCCGATACTCACGCTACCATGCGGTGAGCTCTTCATATCTTGAATATGTAAGTACGTGGATTGGCAAAGGGCAAGAATTCCTTTTCCTTGCTCATATAAATAGGTCCCAATATGTGTGAGAACTAGATCATCAGATTTACGTTCAAACAGCTGACAACCCAAGCTCTTTTCTAAGGCGTTAATCCTTTGGCTTATGGCAGGTTGTGATACCGATAGACGTTGCGCAGTATGGGAAAAGCTTCGTGTTTCCACTAAATCAACAAATGCTTCAATTTGACTAAGATTCACATCATCACATCCATCCGATATTATTTTCATCATTATATCGTATTTCTGGTAAGTATGCTATGAAGTCATAGTGTAAATATAGAAAGACAACCCCTATCGTTATACCGTGAAATAGACTTAGTATGGCATTCTATGCTATGCTAAGTCTAATTAAGTGCATCAGATTTTCTAAATGTTTTATTCATAGCACCTTTTTTGCAGCTTTAAGCAAATTATACTCGCTAGGGTATTTTCTATATTTTATCTTAGCGGCGTTACTAATTCTCTCACTTCTACAGAATGGTTCTTCTATTTTAAAACAGTTAGAACCATTACGTACCTGAGGTGAAAGTGGGAGATAAGTGCCGCCAAGCTTCACCCACAAGGGGTACAGGCGAAATAAGTGCTACTAAAGTTCAGGTGGAGTAAAGACTCCATCTGAACTAAGTTTTCTTTATCAGGGGGTTCAAGATGTCAAATCCATTCATTAGTACAATTGCGAAGGAAATTCAGTGGAAGCCAGAGCTGACTGAGAAAGCAGTCGCTTTATTAGATGAGGGAAATACTATTCCATTTATCTCCCGTTATCGAAAAGAAATGACTGGTTCCATGGATGAGGAAACGCTGCGCACAGTTCAGGAACGTATGGAATATCTGCGCTCGATGGCAAAGCGTAAAGAAGAAATCCTATCCTCGATTGGAGAACAAGGAAAGCTAACGCCAGAATTACAACTAGCAATAGAAAAAGCCCAGAAACTACAAGAGTTAGAGGATATCTACCTGCCATTCCGACCGAAACGGAAAACTCGTGCAAGCGTGGCGAAGGAAAAGGGCTTAGAGCCATTGGCGGAATGGATTGCTGGACAACCTATGAGTGGCAATCTTGCAGAAGAAGCGACGCAATACATAAATGCTGAACTCGGTGTAGAGACGATAGAAGAAGCGATTCAAGGCGCACTCGATATTATCGCAGAACAGATTGCAGAAACGGCTGAAATACGGAAAAAGGTACGTCAACACTTCCGTGACCATGCGACATTACAAACCGTCGCGATAGGGGAAGAAGCGGACGATGTATATCAGATGTATTTCCAATATGAAGAAGCAATTAAGAAGCTTCCACCTCATCGAGTCCTTGCGATTAACCGTGGTGAGCGGGAGAAGGCTTTAAAGGTAACGTCGCATATAGCCCAGGATACAATCCTAGAAATTATTGAACGTACATGGGGTATTGTGATTGGTTCAACGGTATATGAGCAGCTAAAAGCAACAATTCTAGACAGTTATAAGAGGCTACTAGAGCCATCTATCGAGCGAGAGATTCGCAAAGAGAAGACAGAACAAGCGGAATCGAAAGCAATTGAAGTGTTTAAGGCAAACTTGAAAAGCTTACTACTCATAGCTCCCGTGAAGAATAAAGTAGTGATGGGTGTTGACCCGGCATACCGCACTGGCTGCAAAATATCTGTCGTAGATCAAACGGGGAAACTTTTGAAAGTTGATGTAACGTATCCAATTTCTCTGAATAAGAATTCGGACAAAGATCACGTCAATATAGAAAAGGCGAAGGCAACCTTTTATTCCTACATTAAGCAATATCAAGTCGATATTATAGCGATTGGGAATGGTACAGCATCAAGGGAGACGGAACAATTCGTAGCGGAGTTAATCCGTCATGGCAAAGAAAAGCAAATGTTCACGAAAGAAGTGCATTACATTATCGTGGACGAGGCGGGAGCAAGTGTATACTCAGCTTCGCCAATTGCTAAGAAGGAGTTTCCTGAATTAGATGTCGCAGAACGAAGTGCTGCTTCGATTGCTAGACGACTGCAAGACCCGCTAGCAGAATTAGTCAAGATTGACCCAAAATCGATTGGTATTGGTCAATATCAGCATGATGTAGCGCAAAAACAGTTATCCGAGAGTCTACAGTTTGTCGTAGAAACAGTAGTAAATAGCGTGGGTGTAGATTTGAATACCGCATCTACATCTTTATTGAAATATATATCAGGAATTAATGAAACGGTTGCGAACAATATTGTCGCTTATCGTGAGGAAATTGGGACGTTCTCGAACCGCAAACAAGTACAAAAAGTGCCACGCCTGGGAGCGAAATCCTATGAGCAATGTGTAGGCTTTTTGCGCATTCGCGATGGTAAAGAACCATTAGATAACACACCGATTCATCCAGAATCTTACGAAATAGCGAGAAAGCTCTTGAAGCATTTAGGTTTTGACTCAAGCATCCTGACGATGCATCAAGAAAAGGCAGAATATGAGCAGAAATTAAAGGATTTGAATATTCGGGAGACAGCAGAAATGCTAGAAGTGGGTGTACCGACGCTAACAGATATCGTAGAAGCGTTACTAAAACCAGGGAGAGATCCTCGCGACGAATTGCAAAAGCCAGCACTGAAGTCAGATATTCTGTCATTGGATGACCTAGAAGTAGGCGTTGAGTTACAAGGGACAATCCGAAATGTTGTCGACTTTGGAGCTTTTGTTGATATTGGATTGAAAAACGATGGATTAGTACATATATCAGAAATAAGCAACCAGTATGTGAAACATCCTTTGGAGATTGTACAAGTGGGACAAATCGTGAAAGTAAAAGTGATTGATATCGATCGTAAACGTTCACGGGTTGGCTTAAGCATGAAATAATTAATGGAGGACCAAGTGAAGATGGGTCAGTTGACATTACAAGAAGCTGCTGAGAAATTAGGCGTTTCACAAGCAACTGTGCGAAACTGGATGAAAAACGGCAAGTTACAGGCAACATCGCCGGAAGGGCGCAGAATTTTCTTTGATAAGGTGATTGTCAATGCGCTGAACCAGAAAATTGCTGAAGGTGAGATTACGAGCTTGCAGCAGAGAAGAAATAAGCGCGCAGTTTCAGGGAACTTCATCGCAACGAGATATGTCAACTATCAACCATATCTTCATTTTGCTACGCAGGTATTACACATAGCTACAACAATCCAAAACCCCTATCGCAATCAAATTGTATTATTAGAAATGGCTTTAGAGTTTTTGATGCAAACGGGGCATATAGTAGCAGATATAGCTGATATGGAATGTAGTGCGGTCGAAGGCTACATGCAAAACCATTTTGAGGTGGATGCGCCATACCAAGTGTTACTGCATCAGCTTGTAGCGATAGACTCTGGGGATGTGGATGCTACGGTCATTACTCAGTTAAGGAAGATGAAAACCCTTGGGATTCCTTATATCGAGGGTGAGGATTTTCTAGGTCTTCTATATATGGCATTAAGCAATTTAGGTGAACGCAAGGGCAAGGGTAGCTATTACACACCTACGGATATTGCGGAGCAACTTACTGCGAAAGTGCTCGCGGGAGTCGTCCATAATCAGTCTAACGATGGGGATAATCAACCGATAAAAATACTAGATCCGTGCTGCGGATCGGGCAATTTTTTGATACGTGCATTTTTACAGTTGCGTGATACAATAGATGAAAAGATTCTCATTCGCGATGTCATTCGTGGTTACGATAATGATTCAGTAGCCGTCGCTTTGGCTGCCCTGAATCTAGTATTGTTGATGAGAGAAAGACTACCAACAGAATCACTTTCACTACCGATGGTAGACTGCCGCAATACGTTGCAGGATGATTGCGCAGATGCTGGGACTTGTATGAACCAGCGATTTGATGTGATTCTAGGGAATCCGCCGTGGGGCTCAAGGTTCAATCGTGAACAAATCAAAGAGTTAAAAGCGCGATATCAGACAACAGAAAGCAGCCCTGAAGCATGTAGCATGTTTATTGAATGGGGAATTGATAACCTTCATAAAGGTGGACTTCTTGCATATGTATTACCTACATCCCTTTTGCATGTAACGGGACACCGAAAGCTACGCAAGTTAGTGCTGGAAAAAACGAACGTACTTGCGATTGAGTCGCTAGGCAACCGCTTTGCAAAGGTGTTTGCCCCTGCAATGAGCGTAATCTTTGAGAAGGCAGATCTGAATCGTGATCAAAAGCAGGATCAGAAGATTACCGTGAATGGATGGGACTATGATACGAATTTTATCCCGCAATCGAGATTTCATTCCAATCCGTACTATATTATGAATGTTCAAGCAAGTTCTATCGATTGCCGAATCCTCGAAACAATGAAGAATCAACTAGGAGTCAAGTTTCTTAAAGGGCATGCAGAATTTGCACTTGGCATCGTCACAGGGAACAATCGTGAATATATTCTTGAAACTTGTCCTGATGATGGGGAAGTTGTGATCCAAGGGAGCGATATTTTTAAATATAATTATTCCTGTAAGAAAAAGTACATAGTCTTTGATTCGGCACGATTTCAACAGACAGCGTCTGAATGTAAGTACCGAGCAAAGGAAAAATTATTCTATCGTTTTATCAATAATAGTTTAATTTTTGCCTATGATAATCAGCAAAGGGTATCTTTGAATAGTGCGAATCTATTAATCCCAAAACTAGAAGGCTACTCGATTCTCTATATATTAGCAGTTTTGAATTCTCGAGCAGCACAGTTTTTCTATCAGAAAACCTTTTCTAGCATAAAGGTCTTACGCAATCATATTGAATCAATCCCTATTCCTCCGTGCGACTTTACTATCATGGAAGAAATCGAGCACAATATAAGAACGCTACTAAATACAGAAGATGCAATAGAGCGTCTATTAATATACGAGAAAATAGATTCCATAATCATGGAAGTATATCAATTATCGAATCCACACAAGCTACGAATCTATGATGTCATTGAACATGTTAAATTTTTAGGAGGAACGAAACGATGTTAGCAATCATTAATGCACAAATTATGACGATTACACAAGGAACAATAGAGCAAGGGACAATCTTGATAAAAGACGGTAAAATTCACGCAATTGAGACTGGTGCACCTGAACTACCAGAAGGCACGGAAATTCTTGATGCAAAGGGTAAGGTAGTAACTCCGGGATTGATAGAAGTGCATGGACATTTGGGTATTTGCGAAGAAGGTATTGGATGGGAAGGTGAAGACGTCAATGAAATGACGGACCCTTCTACTCCGTATGTTCGTGCAGTGGATGCAATAAATCCCTTTGACATGGGATTTGAAGACGCGCGCAAGGGTGGCGTCACATCAGCCCACTCTATGCCAGGCAGTGCAAACGTAATTGGCGGAGAGACAGTAGTGATAAAAACAGCAGGAACGATTATTGAAGAGATGATTTTGAACCCGCTAGCTGGGGTGAAGGTAGCATTTGGAGAAAACCCGAAGCGAGTTTACGGAGAGAAGAAACAGTTACCGTCTACACGGATGGGGACAGCAGCAGTGCTTCGCCGTGAATTAACGAAAGCGCAAGCTTATATGGATAAAATCATATTAGGAGAACAAGACCCTGACAAAAAGCCGGACAGAGATCTAGGGTTAGATGCGCTTGTGAAAGTTTTAAAACGAGAAGTACCGTTACGCGCACATGCACACCGCGCCGATGATATTGTCACAGCAATTCGTATTGCGGAAGAGTTCAATGTTGAAATCACAATTGAACATTGTACGGAAGGGCATAAAATTGTAGATTTCCTAAAGAAGAAGAATGTAAAGGTTGCTGTAGGGCCAACTCTTTCAAGCCGTTCGAAAGTAGAGTTACAAGATTTGGGCTTCTCTACAGTTGATATTTTGAATAAAGAAGGGCTACAGGTTTCAATTTTAACGGACCACCCTGTAATTCCTATTCAATACTTGCCGATTTGCGCCGCACTTGCGACACGCGAAGGACTATCTGAGGAAGATGCATTAAGAGCAATTACGATTAACCCAGCGAAACATTTAGGAGTCGATCACCAGGTAGGTTCTCTCGAAATTGGTAAGGATGCCGACATCGTTATTTGGAGTGGACATCCGTTTGATTTCCGTACAAATGTCGAATTTACTATTATTGATGGAAAGATTGTGTATAAAAAGTGAAAAATCCCTATATTAAATAATGGAAAAATATAATAAGATACAAAGGTACGATATAACTCTTCTTAGAAGGTGGTGAAATTATGAATCAACTAGGGAAGAATCCCGGGACTCCTGTCATACTAATTGCCGATGATCGTAGAGCTACGCGTCTAGTGATTAGAAACGTACTCCAAAAAGAGGGGTATCAAGTGCTAGAAGCGGAAGATGGGCAAGAGGCGATTGAGATGTTTTTAACTTATCGACCAGATATTATATTGTTAGATATTATGATGCCAGTGATGGATGGTCTTACAGCGTGTAAGAAAATAAAGAAACTACCATTTGGTCACGAAACTCCCATTCTAATGTTCACAGGCCTTGATGACGGAAAGTCGGTAGAATTAGCATTTAAGGCAGGGGCTACTGATTTCATAACGAAACCTATCAATTGGGAAGAGTTACGCTATCGGGTATTAAGGTTATTACATCTGAAAGATATGGAAGAGACGGTACAGCGTCAAGTGTACTATGATTCTTTAACCAATTTACCGAATCGCTTACTCTTTAAAGATAGATTAACAGTTGCTATTAATAAAGCGGACGAGGAAAAGCTACAATTAGCAGTTCTATTCATAAACTTAAAGAATTTTGCACTGATTAACGACGCGTTCGGATACGACAATGGAGACCGATTGATTAAAGGTGTTGCTGAAAGGCTCTTACAAATAGATTCTAAAATTAGTGTATCTCGTATGGGTGGCGACGATTTTGCAGTTGTAGTTCCGTCTATTTACAAAGGGGAAGAGGCTGCCAAATATGCCGACCTTATTATCAATGCTATCAATCAACCTTGGTCAATAGAGGAGCAAGAAGTATATATTGATTGTAATGTAGGGATTGCCTTGTACCCTCACGATGGGGAAGACGTACAAACCTTATTGAAAAACGCGGAAACCGCGATGGATCGTGCGGCGGAGCAGAATCGCAATATTTATCGTTTCTACGATCAACAGATGAACAGTAAGGCATTGGATCGCATAGCGCTAGAGAATGCGTTGCGATATGCCATCGAACGCAATGAGCTCATCGTGTATTATCAACCGAAAGTGAATTGTAACACGGAAGTGATTTCGGGAGTTGAGGCTCTCATCCGATGGAATCACTCGGAGCGTGGCATGATTTCGCCTATAGACTTTATTCCATTAGCGGAAGAAAATGGTCTTATCCTTCCGATTGGAGAGTGGGTACTCAAGACCGCTTGCACGCAAGTGAAAGAGTGGCATAACCAAGGCTATAAAATCCACCTTTCTGTGAATTTCTCAGCGAAGCAGTTTCAACAAGATCATTTGAAAGAGACAATCGAGAGAGTATTGCAAGAAACAGGTTTCCAAGCTCAATTTCTCACGGTAGAAGTGACAGAAAGTGTCGCCATGGAAAATGTGAATTTCACGATCAAGATTCTAAATGAGCTGAAAGCTATGGGAGTTAAGGTTTCCATTGACGATTTTGGAACGGGGTATTCATCACTCAGTTACCTAAAGAAACTGCCAATCAGCGAATTAAAGATTGATCGATCTTTTGTCCGAGATATTACTACCGACCAGGATGATGCGGCGATAGTAGATATGGTAATCGTTTTAGGTAAGACGTTAAAGATGAATATTGTTGCAGAAGGTGTTGAAACAGTATCGCAATTAGAGTTTTTGAAATCTCATCATTGTCAGGAAATGCAAGGATTCCTATTTAGCAAACCGCTACCATCGAACGAATTTGAGATTCTATTAACTTCGAATATTAAAGGTGTCATCTTGTAAATGAAAGTTTTATCCTTAGTGGTCTTATTATTAGGAGGTTTAGTGAGATGGGTGGAAGAGATGAATTAATAAGAAAACTTTCTTCTGCTGTTGAACAAAGTCCAAGTACAGTTGTTATAACTGACACTCAAGGAGTTATCGAATACATCAATCCAAAATTCACTGCATTATCTGGATTTACAATCGAAGAAATATCTGGCAAAAAGCCAAATGTTCTAAAGTCAGGATTTTTGCCGGAACACATATACAAAAGCTTGTGGCACACAATCTCTTCTGGGCAGGAATGGCGTGGAGAATTATTAAACCGGAAAAAGAATGGAGATTTATACTGGGAGCATGCTTCCATATCTCCAATTCGTGACGAGACTGGTGCGATTACTCATTATCTTAAGGTAGCGGAAGATGTTACAAACCGGAAGAGAGTTGAGGAAGAGCTTAAGGAAGCGAAAGAAGCGGCTATCCGGGCATCGGAAGCCAAAAGTGCATTTTTGGCGAACATGAGCCATGAAATTCGTACGCCGATGAATGTCATTATTGGAATGACAGAATTGGTGTTAGACACAAAGCTTGAAGCCGAACAGCAGGAATATCTGAATATGGTAAGAGATTCTGGAAATCTCTTATTAAAAATCATAAATCAAATACTAGATTTTTCGAAGATTGAAGCAGGAAAGCTAGAACTTGAGAAGATGACATTTCCTTTTCACGAAACGATTATGCGTCTAGTGAAAATCCAATCGGTTGCAGCCCGTGAAAAAGGAATAACACTAGATTTAAACTTTGACCATAATATCCCGGATTTGCTAGAGGGAGATGCGATTCGACTTCAACAAGTTCTTATCAATTTGATTGGGAACGCGATAAAGTTCACGAACCTTGGTGGAGTGACACTTCAAGTACAACTAGTTGAAACGAAGGAGGACAAAGTCGTGATTCGTATGGCGGTGCAAGATACTGGCATGGGCATCGCTACTAATAAGATTGATCGCTTGTTTGAGAGTTTTAGTCAAGTGGAGAGTTCATTTACGAAGAAATATGAGGGTACAGGATTAGGCCTTGCTATTTCGAAGAAATTAGTAGAACTTATGGGCGGAACGATAGCCGTTGAAAGTGAGGTTGGTAGAGGGAGTGTCTTTCATTTCACAGTTTGCTTTGCATTGGCAAAACAGCAGATAGAACTTAATCCAACGATTTCCCGAGAAGTATCGAGTATGATAAATGAAACGGCAGTAAATAGAAGCCTACGCATTTTATTAGTCGAAGATAAACCGATGAATCAAAGACTTGCAACTGCTATTTTGCAAAAGAAGGGCTGGCAGGTTACGACAGCGAATAATGGATTGATTGCTGTGGAAATCCTTCAAAAGGAACTGTTTGATATAATTCTAATGGATATACAAATGCCTGTGATGAATGGAATCGAAGCGACCACTGAAATTCGTAAATTAGAGAAAATGACCAACCGTTCAGTGACGCCAATCGTTGCTATGACAGCAAATGCAATGAAGGGTGAAGAAGAGAAATACATTCAAATCGGCATGGATGATTATATAACGAAACCTTTTGTTACAGAAGAACTATATACAAAGATAGAATCTTTAGTTCTAAAAGCTTCACAGGATCCTAATGGAGAACCAAAGGAGAACGTGGAAGAGAAAGCTGAGAAAGTGGAGCAAATGCAGGTTCCTGCTGGACTTCAAGAAGGATATAACCTTTTGGGGAGGGACCAACAACTTTTTCAAGAGATTGTCGAGATATTCGTAGCTGAATACCCTACAGATTTAGAAAAGATGCGCCAAGCGATTGCAAATCAAAATGCCGTCGAATTATCTGAGGTAGCCCACGGATTGAAAGGTGAACTTGGACACTTACGAGCAGCAAAGGCTTATCAGTTAGCTAGCAGATTAGAGAAACTTGGCAAAGAGAGTGAATTGCAGGAAGCAAGTAAAGTGTTAGAGGAGTTTACTAGAGAACTTGCGCTGTTAGAGGAATTCTTTTCAATAGAAAACTGGATTGAAATACTCTAGTTATTGGAGGATATTGTATGGGGGAAGTACAGGCTGCAAATATTTTGATTGTTGACGACAAAAAAATTAATAGGATTATTCTTGAAAAGCATTTAAAAACTGCTCAATACTATAATATTTCCCATGCAGGTGATGGTCAAGAAGCTTTAGATATGGTGAAAAAGCAAAAGCCTGACCTCATTTTATTAGATATTGTGATGCCTGGTATTGATGGTTTTGAAGTATGTCAAAGGTTGAAAAGCGATCCGAGAACTCAGATGGTTCCTATCGTTATGGTCACAGCCCTAAACGACCATGAATCGAAATTAAAATGTATCGAATTCGGCGCCAATGATATCTTGAATAAGCCTGTTGATTCCACAGAATTGATTGCGCGAGTGAAATCCTTAATTCATGTGAAACAATACTATGACCAACTACATCGCCTGAATGAACAATTAATTGACAATTTAAAAACCGCGGCGACCATACAGCGGGCATTATTACCAAAGAAACTTCCACAAATCCAGGGGGTTTCTTTAGACGCATTTTACAGGCCGACAGAAATTATTGGTGGGGATAGCTACAATATCTTTCCAATTGATGAAGAGAATTTGTGTTTTTATATAGCGGACGTTTCAGGGCATCAACTAGATGCAGCCATGCTTACTGTGTTCATAAAAGAATTTGTTTCTGGCTACACAAGACAAGCCATTGAGAAGAAAGAAATTTTCAAACCTGTATCCTGCCTACAGCAATTAGATGAAGCATTTAAAAAGGAAGAATTTCCTTTAGATATTTTCATTACAATGTTTTTGGCAGTGTATCACTGCCCAAGTAGCACTTTAACATATTCAACGGCTGGTTTTGCCCAAGTCCCATTGATTTATGGTAAAAATAGGATTCGTCACTTGCATTGCTCAGGAAAGCTGATTATGGCGCTAGAGGCAGAAAGTGATTTTGAGGAACATGCTACAAAGCTTGAAAAGGGCGAGGGGATTTTCATCTATACCGATGGCTTGGTTGAGCAACTAAACCCTGAACAGACAGAGCATTTTGGAACAAGCCGCATTGAAATGGCATTAGCTAGTATGGAAAATGGTCAAGAAATGAGAGCGGTACCAATGATGATTCAAGAGTTGAGTGCATTTGCAGGAACGGATTCTTTTCAAGATGATATTGCCATTATAACTATGTTTTTACATGACGATTTCTCCAATTGTGAGGTGACGAATCGATGAGAATCCTTCTATTGCCAGTCATAAAATTAATGGACCGGCTCACATATTTCAAGAAATTCCTCATCATTGGTCTTACGGTAGGACTAGGGATTATTACGATTGTAGGCAATTTATTCTATGATATTAATCATGATGTGGATGCGGCTAGGGACAGACAAATCGGAGCACATTATATCAATGAGTTAAAAGGTCTCTTGAGTGATATGCAGAGGCATCGCGGTCTTTCCTATGCATATAGTGGTGGGGAGAGTGCTCATCACGTACTGATTGAAGAAAGCGAAAAGAAAGTGCGTGACAGAATCGATACTATTAAAGAATTAAACGTTCGACATCAATCGCTCATAAAGGTGGATGCACATTGGCAGAAGATTGAGGCCGATTGGAAATCAATGCAAGCAATAGGCCCAGGTTTTGATGTGGAAGTTCGTTTTGTAATTTATGCTGATGTAATTCATCAACTGATTGAGACGATTCGCTATGTAGCAGATACATCTGGTTTGATTTTAGATCATGAAAGGCATCGCTATTATTTAACAAATACCGTTGTCAATGAAGTTCCGTCACTTTCAGAAGAATTAGGTCAGATGCGCGCTTTAGGAACTAGAATTGCGAATAAGCAGAAGATTACTAGTCAGGAACGACAAAGGCTAATTCAACATGTACGATCGATTCAGAATATGTTAGATCGAATTACGTTTAATATCCATATTATTGAGCATGAAAACGAGCGGCTACATGACTACATTCTCCCGCTTCAAAGAGAGGTAGAAGTTAGTACCGATGAGTTTATAGGTTCTGTAGAACGACAGTTAATCCTTTCAGAGAGTATACAAATCCAACCAGAGCAATTTTTTAGTCAAGCAACACAGGTACTTGATACAGCTTTCGCATTGTATGAAACGATAACAACCGAATTACACGATGATTTGCAGGGGGAAGTTGAACGTTTAGAAAGGCGCAAAACAGTGATTTTGTCGATTGCGCTCTTAATGGCTTTTTTATGTCTGTATATGTATCTTGGGTCCTACTTCTCTGTGCATAATGCAATCTCAGCTTTGAAACAAGGAACAGAGAAGATAGCAGGTGGGGATTTTGGTATCCGCTTGAGATTAGATACCAAAGACGAGTTATCTTATATTGGGGATACCATTAATACCATGGCAGATGAATTAGAGAAATATATAGAAAGAAAAGAACTAATTCGCCAAGAATTAACCAAGGCTAAGGATGCAGCAGAAGATGCTTCTCGTTCGAAAAGCGAATTTCTTGCCAATATGAGTCACGAGATTCGTACACCAATGAATGTCATCATTGGCATGTCTGAACTTGTCCTTGGCACAGATCTGAAAAAAGAACAGCGGGAATTCATCTCTATGGTGCGAGATTCCTCCTATTCATTGTTAGATATTATCAACGACATTCTTGACTATTCGAAGATCGAAGCAGGCAAGATGAGACTGGAATATTCGAATTTTAACATACGAGAAATGATAGAGAAAGTATCAAGATTTCATGCGGTCAAGGCCCATGAGAAAAACCTTGAATTAGTCCACCATGTACACCCAGATGTTCCGAACATATTATCTGGGGATCCGTTACGATTGCAACAAATTTTGATGAACTTTATTAGTAATGCTATTAAGTTCACAGATCAGGGTGAGGTTGAGATTTCTTGCGTGATGATTCGTGAGGAAGCGGATACACAGCAACAAAGTGTGCTACTGCGCTTTTCTGTACGAGACACAGGCATAGGAATACCTGCTAATAAAATTGACAGACTGTTTAAGAGCTTTAGTCAAGTCGACAGCTCATTAGCAAGGCAATATGAGGGAACTGGCTTGGGTCTCGCAATATCTAAGCATCTATGCGAACTTATGGGTGGAACCGTAGGCTTAACTTCAGAGGTTGGTGTAGGAAGTACATTCTATTTTGAAGTTCCATTTACTGTAGTTGAACAAGAGAGTTGTGAACTTATTGAACCGACTCAAGAGATATCGCGCGCAACACTGCAGGATCTTAGGGTTTTAGTAGTCGACGATAACCAAGCGAATCGAAGAATTCTTGTAGAGTTGTTAAGTAATTGGGGAATTCAAGTCACTACGGCTACAAGTGGGTTTGAAGGGATTGAAATCCTAAAGCAAAGTGTAATAGATAAAGATTTGTATGATCTAGTACTTCTAGATCTTCATATGCCTGAAATGGACGGATTTACAGTCGTAGAGAAATTATCAGAAAATATTGATTTAAAAGGAACGGTAACGATGATGCTCTCTTCTGCAAATATTCAAGAGAGCACACAACGTTGTAAGGAACTTGGGATTGCTGCGTATTTAACGAAGCCGTTAAAGCAATCGGAACTTTTTGATACGATTATCAATGTTGTAATAGAGAAACGCTTATTGGTAAAAGATAAAAGCTTCCAAGATGCTTTGGCGAGCGGCACCTTGGATCAACCATTGCAAACAATGCAAACGAAGGTTTCAGAAGTAGATGATACAATGTTAGAACTCTATCGTACAGGGGCGCCAGTGAATATTTTACTTGTCGAAGATAAAATGATGAACCAAAAACTGGCGACAACGATTTTACGCAAGCGTGGCTGGAACGTCACGATTGCAGGCAATGGTAAGCAAGCGATTGATGCTTGGCAAGAACAAGAGTTTGACGTGCTTTTAATGGATATATCAATGCCGGAAATGGACGGTATGGAAGCTACGAAATCGATTCGAAAGCTGGAGACCTTAAGTAATCGCCAACGAGTTCCGATTATTGCCATGACGGCCAACGCAATGGCTGGTGATAAAGAGAAGTATTTAGCAATCGGTATGGACGACTATGTATCGAAACCAATTGAAACTCAAGAATTATATAGGGTTGTAGAATCTTTTATTCCAGAACCTCCGAGTCAAAAGCTATCAGCACCTGAGGGGATTCAAACGATTATTCAACAATTAGGGAATGACAAAGATCTAATTCAAGAAGTCATAGATATTTTCTTAGAGGACTATCCTAAGGATCTAATGAGAATCGAAGAAGCGATTATGCGCGGTGATTCTCAGTTGTTAAATGAAGCAGCTCACGGATTAAAAGGAGAGCTAGGTAATTTAGGGATTAAACAATCATTCTCGATAGCATTTGAACTTGAGAAGTTAGGGAAAGGCTCATCATTTGACCAACAGTTAGCAAGAAAGCTACTTGATGAACTGAAGGTCGAACTTGAACAAGTAAGGGAATATTATGCATCCCAGCAATGGTTAGAGTATCTGTAGGATGTAAAGAGAAAATCGGAGTTTTGTAGATTTTGTGAACAGGTATGCTATGACATTGACACCTCTCAAGAAAACCATTAGCATTGATATGTAAGTTGATAGGAATAATAGTTCAGAAGATGGGCTTTTACTATGAATTGACTTTAAGTATCAGGAAAGTGGGAATTCATTTCATGGGAGCAACAGTACCAGTTGTGGCTGCATTAGCTTTCATATCTTTTGCCGTAAATTTACCTATGGGTATGTGGCGTGCAAGAGTTATAAAGTTTTCATGGCAATGGTTTGTTGCCATCCATATTAGTGTACCGTTTATCATATATCTACGATTAGAGGCAAACGTGAGTAACGCCTTTATACCTATAATGATTTTTGCGGCAGTCATAGGACAATTCGCCGGCGGTAAATTCATTATAAATAAAAAAACAAAAGAGGATTCGGCGTAACCTCTTGGATGTTTATGCATATAATGGAGCATAACCCTCCCATAACTCCCCGTAATTAGCGACAGAAATGTCGCTTTTTTTCTTTGCCCAAAACCATGTCTGACCAATATTGACTTTTGACCTACTTTGACTTATAATAAAGATAGGCTCAAAACATGTTAAAATGAGCAAAAATAGGAAATTATATTATATAAAACATAACGAGGAGGCAATTGATATGGATGCTAATAAATTCACAGAGAAGTCATTAGAAGCAGTGCAAGGAGCTCAAACAAAGGCTTTACGGTATAACCACATAGAAGTAGATGTAGAGCATGTACTCATGACCCTCTTAGAACAAAATGATGGTCTTCTTCCGCGCTTACTCAATAAGATGAACGTATCGATTGATGCTTTACGACAGGAAGTTGATCAAGAATTAATTAGACGCCCAAGTGTTACAGGACCAGGTAGAGAACCTGGGAAAATATATATATCGAATAGGCTAAGCCAAGTGCTCATCAAAGCGGAGGATGAAGCAAAGCGCTTTAATGATGATTATGTTTCTGTAGAGCATCTATTTCTAGCAATATTAGCGGAATTAGAAAAGCAGAACTTCGGTAAAAAGCTCAAGCAATTTGGCATAACTAGAGATAAAGTCTTACAAGTACTAACGGAAATCCGCGGGAATCAAAGGGTAACAAGCACGAATCCAGAGACTACATACGAAGCCCTTGAGAAATATGGTAGAGACTTAGTGAAAGACGCTCAAGGGAATAAGATGGATCCAGTCATTGGTCGTGATGCCGAGATTCGTCACGTAATCCGAATCCTGTCTAGAAAAACAAAAAACAACCCAGTGTTAATCGGTGAGCCTGGGGTAGGTAAGACAGCCATTGTTGAAGGACTAGCCCAGAGAATCGTTCGTGGTGATGTTCCTGAGGGGCTGAAGAACAAACAAGTATTTTCGTTAGATATGGGAGCCTTAATAGCTGGGGCGAAATTCCGTGGAGAATTCGAGGAACGTCTGAAGGCTGTACTCCAGGAAGTTAAGAAGAGTGAAGGCCAGATACTACTGTTTATCGATGAGCTTCATACCATTGTTGGTGCTGGTAAAGCAGACGGGGCTATGGATGCAGGGAACTTATTGAAGCCGATGCTTGCTCGTGGGGAACTCCATTGCATTGGAGCAACTACCTTAGATGAATATAGAAAATATATCGAGAAGGATGCCGCTTTAGAGCGCCGTTTCCAACCTGTTATGGTAGAAGAGCCAAATGTGGAAGACACGATTTCTATCCTTCGTGGTCTAAAGGAACGCTTTGAAGTATTCCATGGGGTGAAGATTCAGGATAACGCATTGGTAACTGCGGCAGTCCTGTCAGACCGTTACATCACAGATCGCTTTCTACCGGATAAAGCAATCGATTTAGTGGATGAAGCCTGCGCGATGATACGCACGGAAATTGATTCACTTCCTTCGGAGTTGGACGAAGTCAAGCGTAAAGTGATGCAGCTTGAAATTGAAGAAGCAGCTCTTAAAAAAGAGAAAGATACAGGAAGTAAGGAACGCCTACAAATTTTGCAAAAAGAGCTTGCCAATCTGAAAGAGCAACTAGCAACAATGCATGCACAATGGGACAATGAGAAGAACGCAATTCAAGCAGTAAGAAACTTACGTGAAGAACTAGAAGCAATCAACCATGAAATCGAGCTGGCAGAGCGTCAATATGACTTAAACCGTTTGGCAGAGTTGAAATATGGAAAGCTACCAGAAATGGAAAACAAATTAAAGCTAGAAGAGGAAAAGCTACGTTCGCAACAAAGCGGTCAAGCATTATTGCGAGAAGTAGTGGATGAAGAGGAAATTAGTAAAATCATATCTCGATGGACGCGTATTCCGCTGTCCAAATTAGTCGAGGGTGAACGTGAAAAGCTGCTTCGCCTCGATCAAGTACTTCATGAGCGTGTCATTGGGCAAGAAGATGCTGTGCAGTTAGTGGCCGATGCCATTGTTCGTGCAAGGGCAGGAATTAAAGATCCTCGTAGACCGATAGGTTCATTCATTTTCTTAGGGCCAACAGGGGTAGGGAAGACTGAACTTGCGAAAGCCCTTGCGGAGACTTTATTCGATACCGAAGACAATATTATTCGTATCGATATGAGTGAATATATGGAGAAGCATTCGGTTTCTCGTCTAATTGGGGCACCTCCTGGGTACGTAGGTTATGATGAAGGTGGACAATTAACAGAAGCTGTCAGGAGAAAGCCATATTCTGTCATTCTGTTTGATGAAATTGAAAAAGCGCACCAAGACGTATTTAACGTGTTACTCCAAGTGCTAGATGATGGTCGTATTACCGATTCTCAAGGGCGTATGGTCGATTTCAAGAATACCGTGATTATCATGACATCGAATATTGGATCTGGGTATCTACTAGATGGAATTGATAAAGATGGGATGATCGAAGAATCAGCACGCAAGAGTGTTATGGGTGAGCTTCGAGGACATTTTAGACCGGAATTCTTGAACCGCGTCGATGAAATTGTACTATTCACTCCACTACAACACAGTCAGATTAAAGAAATTGTTAAGTTGCTGGTTGTTGATTTGCAAAAGCGTTTGCAAGATCGTCATATCACGCTGGAATTAACAGATGAAGCAATTGAGTATATTGGTAAAGAAGGTTATGATCCAATCTATGGTGCAAGACCTTTGAAGCGATATTTACAACGTAATGTCGAATCAAAGATTGCAAGGTTACTGATTTCTGGCGATGTTTTAGAGCATGCCAAGATTGTAATTGACTATGATGGCGAACAATTGCAAGTTCGTTGGGAGAATCAAGGCACGAATAGTTTAGAGAAATAGCTAGGAAAGTTAGGAAATGAGGGCTGCTTAATCTTATGATACATGGGATTAGGCAGCTCTTTTCGATTATATAGTACAGAAAATAATATCATTATGCCTATATTGACACATACTTTTTCCTGTAGTACTATGGGTTTTGAAGTAGTTACATATAACTATTATGTCTAAAGTGACACATATATCTTATTTGGCGTACAAGCTTGCATGGCAGCTTTTAGGGTAGAAATATAGAAGGGGAGAGAATTGACAAATGCAAAGAATTTTGAGAAGTAGTATGTTCTTATTTTTATTATTGATAATCTTACTATCCGTGTTTTCTTTCTCTGGTTGCAGTACTAAAGGGAGTCAACAAGCAAACCAAGAGTTGATTTTAGCAACTACGACGAGTACTAGTGACACGGGGTTATTAGATGTATTAATACCTGTATTTAAAGAAAAGACTGGAATTGTAGTAAAAGTGATTTCAGTAGGCACTGGTCAAGCACTTGAACTTGGAAAGAACGGTGACTGCGATGTGATACTAGTTCACGCACGTGCTTCAGAAGACCAATTCGTACTCGAAGAGTTTGGAGTGAATAGACGTGATGTGATGTATAATGACTTCGTTATTATTGGTCCGAAGAACGACCCTGCGGGAATTAAAGGCAAAGCCATCGATGAAGCTTTTCGACTATTAAATCAAGGAAAATCGAAATTCATTTCCCGTGGTGATGAGTCTGGAACTCACAAGAAAGAAGTGTCTGTATGGGAGAGTGTAGGAATTGAGCCAAAAGGGAATTGGTATCTAAGTATTGGAAAGGGCATGGGCGATAGCATCAACATGGCAAATGAAGTGTTGGGATATACTTTAACTGACAGAGGAACTTTCATTAAAATGGAAAGCGAAATGGATATAGAGATACTAATCGAAGGGGACAGAACCTTATTAAATCCTTATGGGATAATTTCTATTAGCCCTGACAAGCATGCACATGCGAATTACGATGGTGCAGAGGCGTTTGCGGAATTTATAACATCCCAAGAAGGTAAAGATATAATCAACGGATTCCAACTAGAAGGGAAACAGTTATTCTTTACAGAATAATTTAATATAAGTATAAAATTTGTATAACTTTTAGGATATAATTATAAGGTCATTGAACATGAACATGTGGAGTTTAATTCTATTAGGATTAACTCCATTTGTATTATAAATAATAGAGAAATCCATATATACAAGGTGAACTATGAACTATTTCTACGAAGCTATAGTATTAGCATTTGAAATGATATTTTCCCTTAATCCATACTTATTGGAAGTTGTTACAGTATCCTTAAAAGTATCTTTAACTGCAATATTTCTTGCATCAATTGTTGGAATTGCGGTAGGGGCGTGGATGGCGAATCACAACTTTATAGGGAAACAGCTATTAACCAAGTTAATATATGTCTTTATGGGACTGCCGCCGGTTTTCGTCGGGCTAGTGGTATACTTGCTATTATCTAGGCAAGGACCAATTGCAGAATACGCCTATTTGCTATGGACCCCCACGGCAATGATTATTGCACAATTTATTCTAGCACTTCCTATCATTGCAAGTTTTACTGCAACTGCAATAGAAGAAAAGCAACATGAAGTGTTGATGACGGCGCAAGGCCTTGGTGCATCTAGGAGGCAAGCAATATGGATGACAATACGTGAAGCGAAAGTTGGTATTATTGTTGCTATTGCTGCTGCGTTTGGTCGTGTCATAGCAGAAGTTGGTGCAGTGACATTGGTAGGAGGAGATATCGCTGGTGCTACGCGCGTTCTTACAACCGCCATTGTAATCGAGACTAGACAAGGGAAAGTCGGAAATGCTATGGCCTTTGGGTTAGTCTTATTAATCCTATCGTTTATAGTGAATAGTATCGTATACAACTTTCAAAAAAAATAGATTCTTATCCTAGTGAGGGAAAGATATGCTACAAGTCGACATTAAGACTCATGGTTATAAAGGAAATAAAATATTAAATAATATATCACATACCTTCCTAACAAATAAAATTCATGGGATTATTGGACCGAACGGTTCAGGCAAAAGCACTCTATTAAAAGTGATTGCGGGTATTGAGAGGCCTCAAGAAGGGAATATTTTTTTTCAAGGGGTAGAAATGTTACAGCCACATCAAGAGATTGCTTGCTGTTGGCAAAAACCCTATCTTTTCCATGGAAGCGTTCGTTATAACCTCGAATATGGAATGAAGGTTAGAGGCTGGAGCCGTCCGCAACGGGATCATCGGATAGGAGAATTAGTACATGACTATCAGTTAGAGAAATTACTTGATAGAAGCGTACAAGGTTTATCGGGAGGAGAAACTTCTAGAGTTGCGATTGCAAGAGCCGTTTCGACAAATCCTAAACTACTAATACTTGATGAGCCATCTGCAGCACTAGATCCCCAAAACGTAATGTTTGTGGAGAGTATGCTTAAGAATTTAAGAGAAAGTTCAGATATCACAATCATTATGGTCACGCATAATATGTTCCAAGCAAAGCGAATCGCGGATGAAACCGTTTTTCTATCAGGGGGTACAATTGTAGAAGTGGGTAATACTATGGAAATGTTTGCTGCGCCATTTCATGAGGAAACTAGAAGCTTTATTTCTGGGGATTTTATATATTAGATGTTCTGCATTTTTCGTAAAGCTAACTTCTTATCAAAACAAACAACCACTACTAGTTTAAATAAAAACTGTAGTGGTTGTTTGCATTAGTATGGCTATTTAATTGCATCAAGTTTTTCGCGGAAAGCAGCTTCATCCAATGGCCCTATATAGTTCCAAACTTCTTCACCACTTGCATTGTAGGTGTAGAGTGTAGGGACAAATCTTATTTTATACTGTTGTAGGAATTCTTCATTCTTAACTAAGTTAGCATCTACTTTAATAAACGCGATATGGCTATATTGTTCTTCGACTACTAGCTTATTGAATACGACATCCAGTCGTACGCAAGTCGGTCAGGTGTCTGTATAGAAGTACAGAAATATCGGCTGCCCTTTTTCTAACGCGCCATAAAAACGGTCAACAGCATCACCGCGGTCTTTATAATCCGTTGGTTTATCATTTGGAGAACCATCGTTTTTGCCATCACTGTTACCAGTTGTCGGCTTAGTGTTTTCATTCGGGGATGAAGGTTGGAGTTGGTCAACACCCTTTTTTTCATCCGCTTGACTACCGCATGCGGAAAGTAGAGCTAAGGACGAAACCAATACTATAGCCAAAATTAAAAATCGATATTTGCTCTTGCTTAATGAATTAGTATAAATCATTTCTAAGTACATTCTAAGTAATCACTCCTATTCTTAATCAGCGAGTAATAATTCTAAATGGTGTGTGACGTTGTGCCCAATAGAAGCTTATTCAATTGTTCTACTCGCTGGATTGTTTTATATAGAAGTATTATATCAAATATTACATGAATTTTTTAGAAAGAAAAGTGTACGATTTTTAACAAATTTCCTTGTGCAAGCAACTTCAAATCATAAAGATGGCGGCATGTCACAGATTTCTGTACTGGACCAGTATATGAAAAATGTATGGGCATAAAAAAGATATATTGCACTATGGGCTAAGTTATTCAGTGATTGAGAATAATTCTCTTGACAAAGTTTGTCATATCATTTAATATCTTATTAAACAGGTAATGATAATCATTATCGGAATCTAAGTTGAGGTGATAACAATGTCAATATTAGTAATTGGTGGAGATCGTTTAGGAAATATCGATAAGAACTTAAAGGGGTTGGGTTTCACTCGAATTGAGCATGTTGATGGTCGCAAGAAAAGGCACTCACAATTAAATATATCGAATCAGATGGATGCAGTGCTCGTGCTAACTGACTTTGTCAGTCACAACCTTTGTAAAATGGTGAAAGACCAGGCGAAAGACATGGGTGTTAAAACGTTTTTTTCAAAAAGATCTTGGTCTGACATCTCAAAGACTATGGCTCGCTAACCGCATGGAATCGAATTAGCGTAAGAGTATATATTTGAAAATTTTATAATATTTCTAAAAACTAGTCATTTTATGGATTGTCAAATGCCCCTCTTTTCCGTTATTATGAAATAAGACTATGTTCATATGAATTAAGTAATATGCTAATAGTACTATTTTATGTTTTACATAATAATTATGATGTAGGAAAGTGTGTCTAGGGGGATATTATGAAGAAGTCTGTTTTAGTTGTCGATGATACAACATTTATTAGAAAAGTAATGCGAGAAATCGTTGAAGAAAATGGTTTCGAAGTTGTGGATGAAGCAACCAATGGTATTGAAGCTCTGGATATGTACCAGCAATACAAACCGGACTTAGTCATTATGGATATAACAATGCCCCACATGGATGGGTTCGAAGCGATAGAGAAAATCCGCGAAATGGATCAACATGCGAAGGTTATCATGTGCTCTGTCTTAGGAGCAAAAGAAGCTGTGACTCGTTGCATGAAGGCGGGTGCATTAGATTTTATTGTGAAACCAATCAAAAAGGAACGCGTGGTAGCTGCAATTGCCAAAGTATTTGGCTAACACACGGACCTAATGATTAACCGATAATCATTTTTTCTTCGGGATAACGATAAGGTATTGGCTCGTTGTTGAAGCGCATGCCTAGCAAAAATGATAAAATTCCAATTCTCCCAATAAACATTAGCCACATTATGATGATTTTACTGGCGCTTGTTAATTCTGCAGTAATTCCTGTCGACAAGCCAGTTGTTCCGAATGCCGATGACACCTCGAATATTACCTCTGCTAAAGAATGACGATGCATCTCTAGTGCATCAATTACTATGATGGCCCCGATTACAATCGCTACCCCAGTCGTAAACACCACGAAACTTTTTATCACATCCCGCTCGTTGATTCTCCGTCCGAAGACTTGCACATCCGTTCTCCCTAAAGCATAATTCCGTATAGCCAAAAACACAATGGCAAAGGTTGTTGTTCGTATTCCTCCGCCTACGCTAGAAGGGCTCGCTCCAATAAACATCAAGGCAGATAATATTAATAAAGTAGGAATATAAAAGTTCGCAAAATCTAGGGTTGCCAAACCAGCATTTCTAGCTGTAACGGAACTAAATAGAGATGCCATTAATTTTTCGTGCAAAGGGGCATCTTTGAAAAATCCATTATACTCAAAAGTGAACATGACGGCTGCACCAATCATAATTAATAAAAAGAAGGTAGTAACAGTTATTTTTGTGAATAAGGAGAAACGGTATCGCTGCTTTAGTTTCTTTGCTTGTAGATATGACCAAGTCTCTATTAAGACAGGAAATCCAATAGATCCAAGAATGATTAGAACCATTGTTCCAAGCTGGAACAGATAGTCATGGTAATAGCCTAGTAATGAGTCCCCGAATATATCAAACCCTGCATTAGTGTATGATGAAATAGCATGGAAAGCACCATAATACATCGATTGTAGTACTGTATCGTAATAACCTCTAACATATAGAAGGCCACTAAAGTATATAAATCCAATCAACTCAAATAATATAGAGAATCCGAATACATAGCGAATCACACGGACGAGACCAATCATATCCGTGCGGTTTTGATCGAACATTATCAATTGACGATACCCAAGACCAATCTTTCTGCCTAAAAGAATCCACACCAGTGTCCAAGCTGTCATCATGCCAATTCCGCCAAATTGCAAGATAATTGCTAACATAACTATACCAAATGGAGTAAAAGTATCGGCGGTGCTGACGACTGATAAACCTGTGACACTTATAGCGCTAATGGCAGTAAATAAGATTTCTAATAAATCGAAATCAACACCAGGTTTAATCGACCATGGCAATGATAGCAGTATCGAAGCTAGAACTGTTGCGGCGACATATATGAGTACAAGCATATGAACGGGGGATATATGGTGAACAAGCTTAGTTAACTTCATTATAAGTCACTCCTTTTGCTATACGAATCGTCAGACTTATGCATTAGAACAGTTACTACTTCGTACTGAATTATACTCCTATGTTTTATATATGTAAAATATAAAATTGACAAACTACAAATTTATAAATTATATTTAGTTATAATAAGTTATAATTGATTATATTTAGTTATAACATAAAGTGCTGATGATGTTCAAAATGACAAATAGTAGAGGAGTATCTATATGAAGCGAATCATTCGTTTGTTTTTAATTGTTAGTGTATTTTTTACTTTCATTATTGGATGTGGAAAGACGACAACACCTGCTCCGAATGTAGCACCGAATCAACAACCAAATAAAGCCCCAGTAGCACAGGAATTAATGGTTGCAGGTGCGGCGGACTTAACTTTAGCGTTTACAGAACTAGGTATGAGCTTTGAACAGAAGTATGGAACGAAAGTGACATTTTCCTTTGGATCTTCTGGTCAATTGGCTGATCAAATAGAAAACGGTGCACCATTTGACGTAATTGCTTCCGCTAACGTGAAGTTAGTAGACAAGCTTCGCGAAATAGATCGAGTAATTGCAGACTCACAGGAGTTATATGCTCTTGGGAGAGTTGGTATAGCAACTTTAAAAACAAATTCATTACAAGCGACTACACTGGAAGATTTAACGAAGGCGGAATTTAAGAAGATTGCAATTGCTAATCCAGAACATGCCCCATATGGTCTTGCAGCAAAGCAAGCGATGGAAACTGCTGGCGTTTGGAATGCAGTAAAACCAAAGCTTGTATATGGTAAGAACATTAGTGATACTTTAACTCTGTTAGAAACAGGGAATGTAGAAGTTGCAATTATTGCACTATCCATTGTGAAGGATGATGTAAACTTCCGTATTATTGATGAAAGTTTACACAAGCCATTAGAACAATCGATTGCTGTTGTGAAAGGCTCGAAAAATGAAGAGATGGCTCGCGAGTTTATTCGCTATGTAAATGGTGAAGGAAGAGATATAATGAAGAAATATGGTTTTATTCATCCAATCTTAGATAAGTAAATATTAACAAAGTAATTTTTGGTCATGTTTAAATAAGTTCATCCGTTTATTTCAATAGTTTAGGTGTGATGATTATGCAAATACAAGGTATTAATTTATTTCCATTAGTTTTATCTGTGCAAGTTGCCTTTTCTGCCACAATTCTAGCAATCGCGATTGGCTTGCCAATCGCCTTCTATTTAAGTAGAGAAAAAAGCGTATTTTCAGACTTTGTAGATACACTAATTTCGCTCCCTATCGTTCTTCCGCCAACTGTTTTAGGATATTATCTATTAGTATTATTAGGCCGTAATAGCACGATTGGACGATTTCTAGAAGATTATTTTGATATTATGATTGTCTTCACACCAACTGGGGCAGTGATTGCTGCCCTGGTTGTTTCTATTCCGTTTTTAATAAAGTCGGCGAAAGCAAGCTTCCTGAGTGTCGATCGGAATTTAATACATGCGGCTAGAATGTTAGGACGGACAGAGATCAACATCTTCCTGACAGTTATTATACCGCTTTCTTGGCGAGGGATTGCTTCGGGTACAACCCTGGCATTTGCTAGAGCTTTAGGAGATTTTGGTGCTACGTTAATGGTAGCAGGCGGAATTCCGGGGCGTACCATGACGATGCCAATCGCAGTTTACGATGCACTACTGGCAGGGAATCGCGATTTAGCAAATATTTTGGTTATGATTATGACAGGAGTATCAATAATAGTTCTGTTTCTTATTAATCGTTTAGAGAGAAAAGGATTTAAAGGAGGAGCATAATGTTAACGGTAAATATCGAAAAAACAGAGGGTTCATTTACTTTGCAGACTGAATTTACTGTTGAACAAGGAATCCTTGGTATTCTTGGACCATCAGGGTGTGGGAAAAGCTTAACGCTACAATGTATTGCGGGTTTGCGAAACCCGGATAAAGGAAATGTTACATTGCAAAATCGAGTGCTTTTTGATTCGCATTCTTCTACGAATGTTCCTTCACGTTCCAGGAATATTGGCTATATGTTTCAGAATTATGCGTTATTCCCTCATCTTACGGTAGCTGAGAATATTGCATTTGGCTTAAAGCATGTAAAAAAGAAAGAACAGAAGCAATTAGTAGCGGATATGGTGAAAAAGTTGAATCTTCAGGGACAAGAGAAACAATATCCTTCCAATCTATCAGGAGGGCAACAACAGAGAGTAGCCTTGGGGAGGAGTTTAATTACGAATCCACAGCTAATTTTACTCGACGAACCTTTTTCTGCATTAGATAGACATTTGAAGAATGCTCTCCAAGAGGAGATTTTCGATCTCATTCATAACTTATTCCGTGGTATAGCGATTCTTGTGACTCATGACATGGAAGAGGCATATCGTCTTTGTAATCAAATTCTTGTATACGATAATGGAAGAATACTGCAATCCGGTAGTAAAGACGAGATTTTGGAACGTCCTGCGACAATAACACTCGCGCGTATGATGGGATGTAAGAATATCGTTGAGGGCCACATCGTTCAAGAGACAAGTGGTCAAATAGAAGTGAGAGTGGGTTCGGTACCAGCAATCGTAGATAAGAATCGTGTGGACCCAAGGATTCTACAAAGGTTTATCGAAGGCAATGTAAAAGTAATAGTGGGAATTCATTCCTACGATATAGATATTGTCCGAACTACTAATGAAAGTGGTAATTGTAACATAATAGACTGGAAGGATACGATTTTGACCACAATATTTACTATAGAGTGTGCTGGGCGCATATTTCTGGTGGAGTTATCAAAGGAGAGAGCGATTTGCATTAAAAAAAATCCGCAGGACACGTATCAACTGCGTATCCCAACGGATAAGATTCTTTTAATAAAAAACGGTTAATTTTCAAATAGAATTTTTCCTGTGAAAGATAAATCATATCCTCCAATTGCGGTTAATTCCTTCTGGAAAGTAGAGGACTGTAATATATCGAGTAACATGGCAATTAAGGGCTTGTTTCGTTCTGTTTTCAACAGCACAAGATCGTAACGTTCGTTGATTAGTGGGATAAATTCAATATTGTTAACCAGCTTAGAAGCTTTTTCAATTCCGATACCCACATCGGCAATACCATTGGCAACTGCACCAGCGACTCCTAGATGGTTCGTTTCAACATGTTCGTAACCACTGACTACTTCTTTGCTGATACTGTGAATACGTAGTTGCTCGTCTAATAACACTCGGGCGCCGGAGCCTTTTTCGCGGTTGACGATACGGATGTCATGCCTTTTTAGATCGCTCCATGTAGTAATTTTTTTCGGATTTCCTGTAGCTACATATAAGCCTGCTCGGCGAATGATTAGATTCACGACAATAAAAGACTCGTTCACTAATATTTTGCGAACGTAAGAGATGTTGTAATCCATGGTATCGCCATCGAGTAAGTGGGTGCTGACAATGTCAGCCTCCCCAAGATACATGGAAATGAGGCTATCTAAGCTACCGACATAGGAACGTAGAGGTCGAAAGCTCTTGGTCCACTTCTCAATTGAATTTGCTAGGATGTCTAGACTGAGGTCTTGACCACTAATGATAATAGACCTTGTTCCTGAACCTAGTTTAGTTTCTTGTTGATAGGTAGAATCTTGCAAAGCAGTACGTATCGAATCATTGCCAGGATAGCATGTATCACCTTTACCCCTTGATTTATAAGCATCTATATCTTTGGCATCTACTCGCATTTGTCTTCCTACTCGATATGCCGGTAATATGCCTTTTTTTATTAAGTCATAGACGGTAAGCTTAGACACTTTTAGAAGCTGTGATATTTCCTCAACGGTATAGGTATCCTTGGTCAACGTGAGCATCCCCTTAACAAACATGTTATTAATAGTGTAACAAAGATATAGTCAAAAGGACAACTGCGAAAGAAATATATCCAGAATAATAGTAACAATAAGAATAACACAAGTACACTCCACATAAAAAACGATACATAGGGATGAAGAAAGACAAGTATATTCTCTCTCTATATATATAGGGGACTTCAATTGCCGTAAAAGGTATTGAAGTCCCCTGTTATATATTCTCAATTACTTCTCGCGTAATTTTCGAGTAATTCATCATAAGGACAAGCTGCTTGCCCACCTTCGATAATGAATAAACGCTCATTGGCAACGCCTTGTTCTGCTAAGAAATGAAAAGTGTTTTCAGCATCACTTTTACCATGAGGGCCGGCCTTCTGTAGTAATTTCGATGGGGATCAACCACTTAATTTGCCGCTACTGCTTTTTGTTTTTAAGAAAATAGTCATAACATACTATCTATTCAGGGTATACCCTAATTAAAAAATAGGGGTAAGTTGTTAAAAGATTATCCGAATCCCGATTCATAAAAATTTCACAATTAGATATTATGAGGATGAAATAACAATTCATGAATGGAGGTGGAAATTTATGAGCAAAAAGGTTTTATTTCTGGCAATGCTGCTTGTAGTTTCATTTACTGTATTGGGAGCATGTGAGCTAGAGCCAATGGCTGAAACTCCTGCAGTTAGTCAACCAACAATCCCAAATAATGTTGGAGTAGATTTTGTTAACAACACATTTCACAAAAAACACACAATAACACAATGTACAACTTGTCACCTAGATATGACTGATGAACAATTTGTGAAAACAAAAGACGGACAATTAGCATCCACTATGCCTGTAACTGGTCTGAAAAATGTAGAAAGAGAAGTATGCTTAAGTTGCCATACGGCAGGCGATTTAGGATTTTACAAAACAAAATAATTATATGAACGTATAAGGGGTGAATGAAATGGGAGTACGCTATGGCTTTGTTGTAGATTTGAGAAGATGCACAGGATGTTATTCATGCCAAATATCCTGTAAATCAGAAAATGGAGTGACCTTGTCTCAGTTCCGAACGAAATTACAAACAGTATATCAAGGGAATTATCCAGCTCCAAAATCGACATTCGTATCATTGCGCTGTAATCAATGTGAAAATCCAGTGTGTGCATCGAAGTGTCCAGTAAAAGCAACTTACAAAATTGATAACGGCATTACGGTAGTAGATACTGAAAAATGTATAGCTTGTGGAAATTGTATTGCTTTATGCCCGTATGGCGCTAGATATATTGATAAGGGAAATCCTGAGCGTTTAAATAAAGTAGATAAATGTGATTATTGTCAACATCGTTTAGCGGCAGGATTGCAACCTGCATGTGTTACAAACTGCTTCGGGAAAGCAATGTATTTCGGTGATTTAAATGACCCGAATAGCAAGGTTAGTCAGTTAATCAAAACGGAAAAAGTACAAGTTCTAAAAACGAAATTTAATACCGATCCGAAGTGCTTTTATATTGTAGACGATAAACATAAAGCTGAGTAAAGGAGGGTTCACTGTGAAATTCAATATAAATCGAAGAACATTTCTTAAAGTTTCTTCTGCAGCAGTAGCAGCGGCGAGTGTTAGTGGCTTAGGTAAAGGGCTAACTACACTGAAGCACGCATCAGCTCAGGAGGCTGAAATTGCAGCAAAGAGTTTCGGAGATGTACAAGTGAAGTATACTGCTGACGTAATGTGTCCAAGTGAATGCGGAATGGAAATGTGGATTAAGAACGGAAAGCTGTGGAAAATTTATGGAAATAAGGCGGTTCCTTATAATGATGGAGCTTGTTGTGGAAAAGGGGCATCTGGAACGCAAATCGTATACTCTCCTCAACGCCTAAAAGAGCCTATGTTGCGTGTAGGACCAAGAGGTCATGCGGATTCCTTTAAGAGAGTTTCTTGGGATGAAGCGATTGACTTTATAGCGAAGAAAATGAAACAAATTAAAGAGGAAGTAGGTCCGGAAGCGATTATCATGGACTCAGGCGATATTACCGATAGAGATCAGTATTGGAGACTCGCTAGAGGATATGGTTCACCGAACGTAGCTGAACATGGGGCAATCTGTGATACACCTAGACGTCATGGCCCGAAATTAATGTTTGGTGGAAAGCGTGTAGAGCCAGATGTTATGACACCAAAGTTAGTTCGCCAAGCTAACGGTAAACTAGAGTGGGATTATACGCAACGCTCTAAGCTAATTATCTATGTCGGTTGGAATCCATTTGTTGCGACTCGTATCAACTACGAAAGTAGAGGAACAGTAGCTGCGCAAGTTGAGAATAATTGTAAAGTTATCGTAGTTGATCCAAACTTCTCTAACACTGCCTCAAAAGCGGATCAATGGGTACCGATTCGTCCAGGTACGGATGGGGACTTATTTGCAGCAATGCTACGCTATATTTTAGAAAACGATAATCAAAAAGATTCAAATAAAAAGTATATCGATAAAAGATTTGAAAAAGCGTCACTTGGCTGGGAAGAATTTGAGAAGTCCTTTAAAGAGTGGTGGGGAAAAAAAGACCCAATTAACAATTTGAGCTATTTCTCATTAGATTGGGCAGCTGCACGTACTGGCCTGACAAAAGAAGTAATTGCAAATATGTCTCATACATTTGGTATCACAAAACCGGCGGCATTAGTTTGGGGTATGCAAAGTCCAGGTCACCATTACAATGGTTATCCTGCATCAATTTTAGGTACGGTTTTAAATGTTATTACAGGCAACTTTGATGCACCAGGTGGAGCAATCGACACTGAAATCACAAAATGGTCCAAGGGTGGACGCGGAAACGGTGGATTCTTTGATTCTCGGAAAATCAAAAGAACAGTGAATGGCAAAGAGATAGAAACAGAACAAAAGTATCTTCATATGGAACTATATGGCGATTGGCCAGCTGGTTGGGACCAAGTGGTAGGGAACTATCCAAATTTGTTTAGAGATGGAGTTACTTTAAAATACGGTCCATTAAAAGGATATAAATATCCAATACGCGGATACTTCCAACGCACTGGGAATGCGGTTGTTACTGGGACTGCCCCATATGATTGGCAAGATGCGTTAACACAAAAGAAGCCAAATGGAGAATACAAAGTAGACCTTTCGGTATTTATTGATACACTCTTTTTAGAATCAGCATTATATGCGGATGTTATCTTACCAGAAGCAAGTTATGCTGAGAGAATGAGTTTATCTGATATCTATCCTTCGTACCCAATGGGATATTTGCGTGATAGTTGTATTAAGCCGTTACACAACTCAAAGAATCATACAGACATTATGAATTTAATTGCAAAAAGGCTGTATGAACTTGGTGATAAAGATATTGATCCGAAAGAGTTCTGGGAAGGGTATCCAACGGAAGAGATATTCACTAACGAGTTATTAAAACCAGCACCAGGTTGCTTTAACGTGGGGATTCCAGTACCTTACCCACAATATCCAGAAGGATATAAGTTGATTGGGACGCCTGAATCACTAGAAGCTGGCACTGCGAAAGTTGATCATGAGAAGAAGGAAGTAGTTGGGGAATACGTAACTGTTGCATGGTTACGTAAGAACAAAGGGGTAGCCGTGTGGCCGATGAGTTGGCACCGAAACCTGAAGGCTGATAAGGAAACACCGAACAAGGTTTGGCCTCCAACAAGCTCAAAGCTAATTGAATTCCGTTTTGATCGGTACAATCAATACAATAAGTTAATTGAAGAAACAGGTATTGTACCACCGGGATTAAAGGAAATCGGGTTTGATAAATTCCCAACATCGTTTTATTGGTTCGAAACAGTATGGAACCCATACACGAATAAAGACTATGCAAAATATAAAGATGAATATCCGTTCCAACTAATTTGCGGAAGAGTACATCAATCAATGTCAGGAACTCACATGGTTCCTTGGTTATCGGAAACTCCGGTAGAAGGTCTATGGATGCCATTGAATAAGGCATTTGAGAGTGAAGTCGTTGATGTGAATCCGAAGAAACCAGAAGGATATGAAAGTGTAGTGAAGAAATTCCGTGAAGGAACATTCTGTGTAGGGACAACACTTCTGAATACGGATGATGCCAAGAAATTAGGGTTAAAAACCGGGGATCTAGTAGAGATTTCCAATCCGTTAGGAAAATCAACCCGCAGTAAAGTTGTGGTTGGGCAAACAATCCGCCCTGGCGTAATCAAAATGGGATTTGCTACAGGGGGACGATTCTCACCTGGCATGGGACCAACGTATGAGCATAGAGAATATACACCATGTCATAATACATTGACTGACCCTAAAGCATTAAGTCCTATCATGGGGCAGCCAGCGTACGCGGATATGATTGTAAAAATTAAAAAAATATAAAGATTAGTATCATTTATTAAAATAATGGTAAAAGGGAGTGGTTCTTACCACTCCTTTTTACAAAAATGGAGGCAAATAAGATGGAACAGAATCAACTTATCGAAACGCTAGTATTTCGCAGTAATATCTACAACGCATTAAAGGATTTTTATCATTTTGGGCCTACGTTAGATGTATTTAGCCAATTCCATGCAACAATAGAGTCGATACAAGAAATCGATCATCCGATGTTTAATGAAGCAATCCAAGAAATATCTCAATTTTTTCACAGTGAGTATGAGTTGGAGATGTTGCAAGTTGAGTTCACAACAATATTTATTGGTCCTGGGAAATTAAAAGTTATACCGTATGAATCAGGCTATGATGGTTCCGTCAAGCCAACATTATTTAATGAGCCGGCTATCAATGCTCGCAAAAGATATCTGGATGCAGGATTAATTATGGAACAATATTTATCAAAGCCAGAAGATCATATTAGTACGGAATTGGAATTTATGGGATATATGTCAAACACGCTTCGAATCGCGTTAGAAGAAGGTAACGAAGTAGATGCTGACCAGTTATTCGAGCGGCAAAAGGAGTTTTTTGAGCAACACTTGCATATATGGGGTGATAAATTTTCAAATGCGTTTCTTGATAATACTAAGAACCAATTGTTCCAAGGAATTGCGAAATTAACATTGGCTATTCTATCATTTGATCGGGAAATCTTCGAACTCGAAGCGTAAAGGGGTGCCATCATGCTTGCGAAATCACACAGTCAATTTTGTAGCCATTTACGCAATCCGAATTTCGCTTGTTCGTCATGTCTCGATATATGTAAAGCAAATGCAATAAAGAAAATTAGCAATGAATGGTCTATTTCGGAGGATTGCACGGGTTGCACCAAATGTACCTTAGTTTGTCCGGGTTTTGTCTTTGAACCAGACTGGAGCCCACAGGAACTGCAAGACAAAGTGAAATATATTCGTCAGGAAATTGTAATAGGTTGTACCAGAGAATCGGAAAAAGCAAATCTATCAATATCGTGCCTGAATCTAGTAAGAGCTGAGGTATATATATGGCTCCACTTTATAACAAATAAAAAAATTCAAGTGTCTTTAAATTATTGCAACGAATGTACTATGAATTCAAAAGAATTGATACAAGTTGAAATTGGAAAGGCGAATGATTTCATCCAATGGTATAATAAAAATGACGAGAAAATGATTTTGCATTCGAATAACTCAGTGACATCCCAAGCAAGCTATCAACGTCGTGACTTGTTTTCTATGATATCGAAAAGAAGTATTTTTGAAGTAGTAAAAGTGTTCCATCAAGAGTTAAAGCCTTTAATCGGAGATGATTTAGGGGAAAGTCATGACATAAAGGAAAGTATAGATATGCCCGTTGAACGGGTATTGTTATTCAAAGCATTGAAAGATATGAACAAATTCAATGAAGAGGGTAAGTCTGATAATAATTCCTACAACCAATCGGTTATCATGAATTGGAATGTACAAGATGTTTGTGATACTTGTTATGTTTGTTCGAGTGTATGTCCTTTTTCCGCTTGGAGAATAGAAGAAATAGAAGATATACGGTTGCTTTCATACAATATGACAAGGTGCGTCGGATGTGGATTATGTCGACAATCTTGCCCTAAGGGTGCAATTGAAACTGCGGATATTAATGCCAATGACTTACAAACACAGAAATGGGACATAAAAAGAGAAATTGTAATTCAATATTGTGTTTCATGCGGAAAAGAGATAGAGGTTTACCATAAAAGTGAAAAATGTATGGTTTGTGATAAGCGTCATGAGCTATTATCAATATTTATCGATTAGCATCCTGTTAATGAAAGGAGGTACTTGATGTGATTATGAAACCATATGGAATAATGGTAGCAATATCTATTGTTGTTATATTTACTTTAACAGCATTGTTAAGTATGACATTAGCACCTCCTGAAGCAAATCGTTTAAATTTGTCTAGCTATGCTGAAGTCGATCCATTCCACTTAATAGAAAGAGATATCGAAGAGGAAGAGGTGTATATACTTGGATTCGATCGTCGCCTTGAAATTAAAGAAGACGTTAGGATGTACACTAATTTGTTGGGGTACTTACAAGCAAAGACTGGATATAAATTTAGAATTCACGTCACTCCCAAAGATCAAAGTGTCATTGAAGAAATAGGTAGTGGAGTTGTCGATTTTGCAGTGACAGGTATGGGAAGTTATATCCAGGTGAAACATAAGTACGGTGCAACGATTCTTGCACATGGTAAAACAACGGTAGATGACACGGTAGGTGAATATCGTGCAGTAATCTTTACTAAGCCAAACAGCTCAATCAAGAATTTAAGAGACCTACGTTTGAAAACTATGGCTTTTGGACCCAGATCCTCAACACAAGGCCATTTGATTCCAAGGATCATGTTACAAGAAAAAGGATTAACCATTAATGATTTAGCGGATTATGGATATATGGACTCCCATTCAAGTACTGTAAATGCTGTTCTTAGCAGTCGTTATGATGCTGGTGCAATTCAAGACCAACTGGGACAGCGGCTTGAGGCACAAGGTCTGATAAAAATCATAGCAGAATCAGATTATTATCCTAGCAGTGGTGTGATTGCTGGGAAACACGTGGAACCAATTGTGGTAGAAGCAGTTACGAAGGCTTTACTCGATTGTGATCCAAATGGAATTGATCAACATTTTTTTAGTGATTGGGAACGATCAGAAATGCGCTATGGTTTTTTACCGACAAGAGATAACAGTTACAAAAAATTAGAAGAGATTGCATTGAATATTGGGTTAGTTGAATAGGTGGTTACTATGAAGCTTCGTGACAAAATATCCATAGGAACGATTAGTATTACAATTGTCATGGGATTAATAACTATGATTATTGTACGTTTAATAATCTTAGATTCTCTGCAGAACCAACTGCAAGCAAAAGGGGAAACAGTTACAAGATTAGTTGCGGAGGACATTGCCAATGCGTTCTTGGAAGGAGAAATATTAGCAGTTAAACGTAGTCTAACAGATTTTGTCGATAATAACCACGAAATTGTATACAGCTACATTATTAATTATCAGACGCAGAATACTGTGCACACATTTAATCATGGATTCCCTGCTATATTACCACCGAACACACGGATCGATTACAATCAAGATTTAAATGTTACAATCTACGATTCTGATTATGGATTGATTCGCGATATTGGATATCGAGTCATCAAAGGTACCGATATTGAATTACACGTTGGTTTCGATGAACAACAAATTTATTCTGTGTTAAACCGAATGTCGATCATTATATTAGGAGTTATTATAGCTGGTATACTACTTAGCGTTATGATTTCTACGTTGGTTAGTTATGTAATTACAAAGCCAATCGGTCAATTTACAGAAAAGGTAAAGAACTTTAAATATGGTGATGTCATTAGCAATTCGCCGTCGAGTAATGATGAAATAGGAGATTTAGAAAATGCATTTCAAGAAATGTCCATTAGAATACAAGATAATATTAGTGAAATAGAGAAAAAGAATAAAGATTTATCGATGTATAATGAAATAGCTAAGGTAATTAGTGGAGAGACAGAACTCGATTTGATTCTTAAGGCTTCTCTGACAAAGCTTTTAGAACTTCTTGATTTAAAATTTGGTTGGATTGCACTATTAAACTCTGATCAATCATGGGAATTTGCAGTTGAAGTTGATGTAAATAAGCAAAGTAATGATTCCAATGATAACAGTCAAGTGAAATGTATTCAAACGTATGCAAAACTAACAGAGAAGGACAAAGAGCCCCGTGTTATAAGTTATCAAAATCATTTGATGATTCCATTAATTGCAAAAGGAAAATCTATAGGTGTCATCTACTTAATGATTAGCGAAAGAAAGGATTTAAAATCTGGGGATTATGATATTCTATCCGTTGTAGGTAGACAAATTGGTACAGCGATAGAAAATGCTCAATTATGGAAAAGAATAAAAACAAGAAGTTTATTGAGGCAAGAACTCATTGAAAAAACGATTCAAACACAGGAGGACGAGCGATTAAGAATCGCAAGAGAGCTTCATGATGAGACGAGTCAGAACATTGCAGCCTTGAGTCTCGGGATAAAGACCGTTGAATTATCATTAACGGATGAGAATATAAAAACTAAATCTCTTTTGAATACATTAAAAGATAGTATTAGCATAACGGTAAAGGGAATTCATAATATAATCTACGATTTGCGTCCGACCCTATTAGATGATAAAGGACTTATACCCGCTGTAACGTGGTTAGCAGACACAAAGTTATCGCTAAAAAATGTGAAAGCTCATGTGACTGTCACTGGTGAAGAGCATAGATTGTCAAGTGAATTGGAAATAAGTGTTTTTCGCATTGCCCAAGAGTGTATTACGAACATTAGTAAGTACGCTCAGGCTAACATAGTATCTATTCGATTCATTTTTACTGATGAGAACTTTATGATGGTGATAACGGATGATGGTATTGGTTTTGATTTAGAGTCCATTTTATCTGAAACATCGAAACATTCCAGAAGAGGTCTTGGATTAATAGGAATGAAGGAACGGGCATCCTTGGTTGGTGCTAAGTTGAAAATATTTTCAGAATTAAATAAGGGGACAACATTGTCTTTCGTAGTGCCTACCAAAATAGTTGGGGGATACAGTATTGAATAAGATTCGGGTTTTTTTAGTAGATGATCATAATATGTTTAGAGCAGGGGTTAGGGCATTACTTGAGAGCTATCCTGACATACAAATTATAGGGGAAGCTTGTGATGGGAATGAAAGTATTGAAATGATATTAAAAGCTAATCCTGACGTTGCTATCATGGATATAAGCATGCCTAAAATGGATGGGTTAACAGCTACAAGATTACTAAAAGAGGCTAATCCTAATTTGAAGTTGTTATTCTTAACCCAGCATGAGAATAAAGAATATATTGTTCCGGCCCTAAAATTAGGGGCTGAAGGTTATATATTAAAACGTGCAGCATCCGATGAGCTTGTGCACGCGATTCGCAAGATTGCACAGGGAAATAAATATTTAGATGCGGCTGTTACTAGTGCTGTTCTTGATGCGATGTCAAATCCCTTTGATAATAGCAAGGATGCCTATGAAGACTTAACTGGCAAGGAGAAAGAAGTGTTATTGAATATCGCAAAGGGCAAGACGAATAAAGAAATAGGCGAGTCGATGCATATAAGTATCAAAACTGTCGAGCACCATAGAGCAAATATGATGAGAAAATTAGGTCTGAAAAATCTTGTGGAGTTAACAAGGTATGCAATAAAAAAAGGGATTATAGAATGAAGAAATACAATAATATTCGATATAATAAACACAGGGGATTTCAACTGCCGTAAGTGGTATTGAAATCCCCTGTTATATATTCTCATTACTTCTCAAGTAATTCGTCATAAGGCCAAGCAGCCTGACCACCTTCGATTATGAACAAGCGATCATTAGCAACACCCTGTTCAGCTAAGAAATTAAATGTGTTCTCAGCACCGCTTTTACCACGAGGACAAACGATATAAACGGGGTCGTTGGAAGCTAATACATCTGGTAAGACTTTTGCAAGTTTTTGTTTATCGTCATTTGTTTTCACCGGGAAGGCATTTGTTTCGATTGTCCCTTTGATATGATGCTTACTATACTCGTCTTCAGGTTGAATATCGACAAGAAACATTTTGTCGCCTTTTTCAATCGCTGACTTGACGTTCTCAGGTTTAATGTATTGCAGTACAATTTCCTTCGGCTTTTCTTCAGAATTTTGTTTAACAGTAGCAGTGTTAGGAGAAGATTCTACTGATTGATTTAGCTGTGATTGAGGGCCTGTGCTTTGGGATTGAGCTGACTGACTTTCTGTTTTCGGAGTTTGGGTAGAATTAGTAGTTGATGAACAACCACCGATGATTAGGCTTAATGCTAGGATGGTAGCAAGTACTACATACAAGCTATGTTTCTTTCTTTGTATCATGTTGTAATTTCCCCTTTTCTTTTTAAAAATAATTAAGCATTTCAAAAACTATTATATATTAGAAATTTTAATAGCAGTCATTCGGGAAGCTTATATAGTTATTTGAAAATATTATAGCCCTTAAGAAGTAAGTTCCTACTTTCAAAAATTTGAAATTTGGTATACACTTATTTCGATATTAAATGAAGTTATAATCGTATAAATCAGTCTTATATTGATAGTGTAAAACATATAGTAGAAATAGTAATTGGAGGTTAAAAGATGGAGACTGTAACAACAGCAGAAGTAGCGAAGGATAAAGCAATGGAAGCGTTTAAACAAAAGAGCAATTGCTGTGAAAGTATGATTCGGACATCTATTGAACTACTAGAGTTACCAATTCCGCCCGAGGTTGTGAATATGGGAAGATTTTTCCAAAAGGGAGTTGCAGGTTCAGGGTGTGTCTGCGGTGCGCTAGCGGGCGGTATGATGATTCTAGGATACGTATTGCATGATCATCCTCGAGGTCTTGAGGCAGCGAAGAAATTTGAGCAAGGATTCCGTGAACAAAACAGTTCTACCTGTTGCCGTGTCATTCATAAGAAGCAAGGTATGTTGAACAAGATTACAGGGAGTGGCTGCTGTTCTCTAACTGGCAATTCTGCAGAATTATTGTTTTCCATTATAGAAGAGTATAAAGGGGAGTGAATCCCTTGATATATTTAGACAACGCAGCAACGAGTTGGCCAAAACCAGAGCAAGTTTATGTTGCGATGGACCAAGCGCTACGCGAAGGTGGAAATGCTGGAAGAGGTGGGAATGCAAAATCTTTGGCAGCTAGTCGTGGTTTACTAGAGACGAGATTGTTATTAGCACGGTTATTCCACATACCAACACCTGAGAGGATTGCCTTTACACAAAATGTCACAGAGGCCCTAAATCTAGCATTGAAGGGATTCTTACAACAGGGTGATCATGTCATCATTAGCTCCTTTGAGCATAATTCCGTGTTTCGTGTTCTAGAGTTTATGCGACGAACGATCGATCTAACGTATACAATAGTAGATTGTTTAGGATTATCGGATGAACAGCTTATAGAAGAGTTTCGTCGTACTATCAACTCAAGTACAAGAATGATTGCTACAACCCATGCATCGAATGTAACAGGCACAATCCTACCAATCGCTAAGATAGGTACTCTTGCGAAAGAATACGGTTTAACGTACTTAGTAGATTCTGCACAAACAGCTGGGATTCTTCCGATTGATGTTGAGGAAATGAATATTGATATACTTGCGTTTACTGGTCATAAAGGGCTTTTAGGTCCTCAAGGGACTGGTGGGTTGTATGTGAAAAAGGGAATCACACTAAACCCGTTACTCCATGGTGGCACGGGAAGTCGTTCCGCATTACTTATACAGCCGCAAGAGTACCCAGAAATGCTAGAAAGCGGCACCAGAAACATACCGGGAATCATTGGACTTGGGGTTGGGGTTCAGTATTGTTTAGAGCATATGGAATCTATGCGCGACCACGAAACAACTTTGGTGACAAAAATTTTGCACTATATGGATCGAAATCCGAGAATTGAATATTACGGCCCTAGAGATGCTGAACATCGAGTTGGCCTTATAAGTTTTAATTTACACCATAAGCCGGCAGACGAAGTGGGGTATATTTTGGAGCAGCAATTCGGAATTGCTACAAGGGTTGGTCTTCATTGCGCGCCTTTAGCACATAAGTCCATTGGAACATTAGAACCTGGGGCAGTACGCGTAAGTGTTGGTCCGTTCACAACAGAAGAAGAGGTAGAGCAATTGTTACGAGCGTTGGAGGTGATATTGTCTTGAAATTGGTTATCTTTCCTACAGTACATTGGACGTTAACCGCCGAAAAGGCTTTAAAGTCAGCAGCGATAAATCATCACGTCGTACCTGTGCCGCCATATGTGAATGAAGGCTGTGGTCTGGGGATTAAAATATCAGATGATTTAGAGAATGCTGCAATGGATGTTTTTTACAAAGAAAATATTGAAATTGAAAAAGTAATTACTCAATAAATTGCAAAATCACATCTTGAATAATAGAAAGGGAGTTTATCAATGGCAAAAAAATATGCAGTTCTAGTAAGTGGGAAAGCGTTAGGAAAAGGGGAAGACGAGCTAGGTGTTAAGCTTATGTCAAATTATCTGATTGCTTTATCTGAAGGGGAAGAACTACCGTCTCATGTTTTCTTAATCAATTCAGGCGTGCTACTTGCACAATCAGGAGAGAAGACTGTTGTGTCTCTTCAAGCACTTGCAGAAAAAGGTGTGAAGATTCTCGCTTGCGGGACATGCTTGGATTATTACCAAATCAAAGATCAACTTGCAGTTGGTGAAGTGAGTAACATTTATACATTGCGTGATATCATTGCACAAACTGACAATTTAGTGTCGATTGGATAGTACCATTATGTACACCTTAGGAATAGACGTAGGCTCCGTCTCGACTAAAGCCGTTCTTTTTGATGGGACATCGTATCAATATTTGATTATGACAACGGGTTTCTCGCCCAAGTCAATTGGCCAAGAGGCGCGTGATTTACTCCTGAACAAAGCTGGCATATCCCTTAATCAAGTGGCTAAAACAATCGGAACTGGTTATGGTAGAATTCACATGCCTTATGCAGACAAAACAACGAATGAACTTACTTGTCATGGAAAAGGAGTTCATTTCCTATATCCAGATGCTGGGGCAGTCATCGATATTGGTGGACAGGACAGCAAAGTAATATTGTTAGATGAACGAGGTAGAGTTCGTGACTTTCTACTAAATGATAAATGTGCGGCTGGTACTGGACGCTTTCTGCAAGTGACTTCTCAAGCCCTAGGGATTGATTTAGATGAAATTGATTATGTGACAGAAGGTCAACAACCAGTGGAAATTGGCAGTATGTGCGCGGTTTTTGCAGAGACAGAGGTGCTGAACTTAATCGTACATGGTCACGCTCCAGGGGCAGTTCTTGCAGGAGTACTGAAATCTATCGCAGTCAGGATGACGGCTATGGCAGCAAAGCTATATTCCGGGAATGAAATTGTTTTCACGGGGGGACTTGCGAACAGTTTTATGTTACGAAAAATGTTTGCGAATCAATCGGGCTGGACTGTGTATGTACCAAAGCAACCACAAATTATGGGGGCTTTAGGTGCTGCTGTCATAGGTTATGAGATGATCTAACATCTCGGTGATTAATGGTTTCATGTAATTCTAGTTTAATGCAATGATAGTTATACAAAATATTGAGGGAGTGGAAAAGATGAGACCACAAGCAATGGAATATTTTGACCAATTAATCGCAAATAGTGCAGTGGATATCAAGAATGTTAAAGAGCAAGGACGAAAGGTTGTCGGATATTACTGTGTATTCTCCCCAATAGAGTTAATTGAGGCTACAGGGGCTCTACCAGTAGGATTATGTGCTACAAAACAAGAGCCTATTGCGGATGGGGAGAAGGTTCTGCCGCGCAATTTATGTCCACTCATTAAATCTAGCTATGGATTCGCTGCAAGTGGAAAATGTCCTTTCTTCCATTTTGCCGATGTGATTGTAGCAGAGACAACTTGCGATGGGAAGAAAAAAATGTATGAACTGATGACGAAGCTAAAGCCGTTGATGGTCATGGATATTCCAAATACATCGAATTACGAGCGAAGAGTTGAGCACTGGGTAGGAGAAATTCAAAGGTTAAAAGGATTTCTAGAAGATCAATTAGAAGCAGAAGTGACAGAAGAAAGACTACGTGATACAATTCGCATCTATAATCAAGAACGCAGGGATGTAATGGAGCTTGTCGCATTAAACAAGCATAACCCTGCGCCAATGTCTGGAATCGACTTGTTAAAAGTATTGTGGGGTAGAAGCTTCCAAATCAATCGCGAGGAATTCTCTGCTAACCTAGCGAAGCTTACTGAAGAGGTAAAAGGTATCATAGAAAATCGCGCGGATAGTGATCGAGTTTCGAATAAACCAAGAATTCTCGTGACAGGTTCTCCGACAGGTGTTGGTCAGGAAAAGGTTATGAAAATCATTGAAGAATCTGGCGGTCAAGTAATCCTTCAAGAAGCCTGTAGCGGGATTAAGGGATTTGTTGACTTAATTGACGAAGAAATCGACCCATATATTGCCCTTGCGAAAAAGTATATGGATATCCCTTGTTCTTGTTTATCGCCAAATCCTAGAAGGATGGAGCTCACTAGCCAGCTGTGCAAAGATTATCAAATTGATGGCGTTGTGGATATTACACTACAGGCTTGCCATACGTATAATATCGAGTCTTACTCGTTAAAAGAACATTTACGAGAAAACGATAATATTCCATTGCTACAGATTGAGACAGATTACAGTCAGTCGGATGTGCAGCAAATTAAGCTACGAGTAGATACTTTCCTAGAAATGCTACAAGAGTAAGGGAATACAAACTATCAAATGAATTCGAGGTAATTAAACATAATACAAAAAAACTAGACTGATGGGAAAAGTATGATTGACCTCCTTCGGCATTACGTGCTATACTCTTGTCATAATAAAACTTTATAGCGCGATAAAACATTTTTATGACAGAAATGCAAAAAACGCTATAGCACATATTACAAAAGGGGAGAAATTTGAAACATGAAAAAGAGCTTTTTATTCGTAAGTCTAGCAATTATTTTAGTTTTTGGTCTAGTATTAGTAGGTTGTGGTTCTAAAGATGCGGGTTCAAATGCACCGCAAACTCCTGCTCAAGAAGCTACTGATGCAAATGAAGTAACAGAACAAAATCCATTAGTGATTAACAAAGAAAACAAATCAATTTCTGTATATGGAAAAGTAAACGGTAAGTATTTAGTAGAACCAACTCGTCATGGTTTTAACTTCCATGAAGGTAAATACGGAGATCAGGCAATTTTCGTTGCGTATGCAAATCCATTAGACGTGCATGATGCTTTAGTTGAAATTGGTGCTGTACCTGGTAACAATTTAGACCTTACAGCAGAGTCTGATAACAAGTTTATCGAAGGTCAAGATTTAGATGTAACGATTACTTGGGAAAACGCTGGCAAAGAGTACAACATGAATGAAGTATTAGTTGATTCCAATAACCAACCGTTCGCATTTAAATTCGGTGGCAACTATGACCGTGCGAAAGAAATCTTCACAGGCTGCTTACTTTGCTTAGATAGCTGCCCAGTTGGTATTACAAGTAACAGCTCTCACCCAACAAAGACTTTTGCTGACAAAAAAGGTGAGTTCCGTGGAAATAAAGATGTTCTACCTGGTGACGGCACTGGCGTAGTTATCACGTACACAATTAAGTAAAAAGTTAATGCGTAGGAGAATGAAAATGCAGATATTGCGATGGGTCATCGGTTTGTTTCAGACCATTTTCATCCACTTCCTTCTAGGGCTAGCAATTGCTATGTTGATGGTGAAGTGGACCTGGCTAGACATGAGGTCCAACGCAGGCGCAATGATATTCGCATTACTAATCATCTCTACTTGTGTGTACTTACTAAATTCAAAAGTTCGATTATATCGAAAGCTATATTGGCAACGACCATTGATTGGGTCGTTGCTAATAGGCTTTAGTGGCATTATTATTGTTGCCACGAATTCTTTTACAATCGATCACATGTTAATCGTACCAGCGTATACCGTGCGTGCGGGTTTCTTTTTGAAAAATGTAAGTTTAGCACAAGTGAATATGACGATGCTTATCATTTTGATTGTTGGGCTGATTAGCCATATTTTATTACACGCCAACCGTTGGGGATTACTCAAGGGTTTATCTCTACAAAGTAAGGAAGAACATCCGATTCGAGAGACTAGTAGAAAGAGAAAGATGCAGATTCTTGGTGTGATGTACCCTGTATTTATTTTTCTAACATTATATTTGGTGCAACCGGGGATTCGTTACTTCATCAATCAATATGTATGCCACTAGAGAAGAGAGACAGCATACGTGTAACAAAATATAGGATTTGAAGGAAGTGTTCGAATGGAAAAGAAGAACCAATGGGTTAAAATAGGTATATTACTTGTAATTATCGCAATGATAGCAATTGTTCCTTCTTTTAGAGAAACAGCTTTTAATATTGTTGAGAAAAACAACTTTGTAGCAATGAAGGAATACATTCAGTCCTTTGGAATATGGGGACCGATTATATCGATGTTAATGATGACTATCAACACCATGATCATTCCATTACCAACATTTATTATAACAGTTGCGAATTCGTTGATTTATGGCTGGGAGTGGGGCATTATTCTATCGTGGAGTGGTGCGATGTTAGGGGCGGCTCTTAACTTTGCACTTGCAAAAATCTATGGTAGACCACTAGTAGAGAAAATGGTTGGGAAGAAGAGTTTAGAGATTGCTGACGGATTCTTCGAAAAGTATGGGAAACATACGATTATGATCACACGCTTATTACCGATTCTATCTTTCGGTATTGTAAGTTATGCAGCAGGCCTTACGAAAATCCGCTTTAGCACCTACTGGTGGGCGACGGGTGTTGGGCAAGCACCGGCAACAATCGTGTACTCGTATATTGCGTATTCCATTGGTGACGAAATTCTTAAGGGCGATGCAATAATCTCAGTCCCTGTACTTTTCTGGGCTGTTATCGCTGTCTTAACACTTATGGTTTTTGCATGGGCGGCGAAAGGGTTCTTAATGGACAAAAAACCTCAAAAAGCTCAATAAATACAACGTATAATAACCCAATAAATCATTGAATGGGGAACCGATATGGATTCTACACGTAAGAGGATTGGTTTAGCAGTCCGCATTATGGTATCAATAGGAGTCTTATTATACCTCTTTTATCGAATCGATTGGCAAGACGTAACAAGAAATATTCAAAGTGCAGACTACAAGTTTATTGTAGCTGCATTTTTTGCTACTCAATTGGCGATCTTTATCAGCGGAATTAAATGGCATATTTTATGCAAATCGACATCGAATGTCGGTTTCTGGGAAAGCCTACGCTGGTACTATATTGGTTTTTTCTTTAGTAATTTCCTTCCTGGCAGTATTGGTGGTGATGCGCCACGCATCTACTATGCTAGCAAAAAAATGGGTCTAGCCAATGCAGTCGCATCGATTACTGTGGAGAGAGTTTTTGCAGGGATTGCGTTAGTGCTTACGGCATTGATTGGCTTTATTGGGGCTCAGAGTATGACGGAATTCTCCTATCATCTAGTGATATTAACGGGAGTTTTCGCGATCCTATATATTATGCTTTTTAATAATAGTGTGATCCGTTTTATGACTAGGCGCTTTGGGAAAAGCATTCAAAACTTCTACCAAACGATTGATCATTATAAAAATCAAAAACGACTATTGTGGAAATTACTAGCCTATTCTGTGGCATTCCAGTTTTGTTTCGTATGGATCACAGACTTGCTCTACCGGGCATTAGGGGTAGAAGTGAACTTTCTTTATCAGCTGGCTTTTGTAGCTATAATATCAGCCATTACAATGATTCCAGTCTCAGTGAATGGCTTAGGTGTAAGGGAAGGTTCTTACTCGTACTTCTTTGCCATAATTGGAATTGCTGAGGCGACATCTATTACAGTATCTCTGCTATTTTATGTGATAGTATTACTCGCCACGTCAGTTGGAGGGCTGTTCTGGATTATCGAAAAAAAGGAAAGCAAAGAAATTGCTACGAATTTCAAAGCAGAATCTTTAATTCAATAAGTTGTAACAAATATATTTAAGTATTTTGATTTCAGCGGGGTTAACTAATGCGCCCACTACTACAGAATGGTTCTTCTATTTTTATAATAGTTAGAACCATTACGTACCCTTAGGTGAAAGTGGGAGATAAGTGCCGCCAAGCTTCACCCACAAGGGGTACAGGCGAAATAAGTGCAACTAAAGTTCAGGTGGAGTAAAAACTCCATCTGAACTAAGTTTTCTTTATATACTAAGTTGGGGTTCAATAAAGATATGATAGATAATATGCAAGCTACAAGCTACAAGCTACAAGCTACAAAATACAAAATACAAAATACAAATAACAAAATTAGGAGGGCGTTATGAACGCGCGACAACAAACGATACGAATATTAGTAGTGATGTTAGGATTACTGGTAATCCTTCTACTTGCGGCCTGTAACAATCCATTTAAGGCGAAAACAGCAAATCCAGATAAACCTTTAGAAGTCCCGGGATCTCTATCAGATGCAAGCTGGGATGAAATTGTAGCAGATGCACAAGGGAAAACGGTTAATATCTATATGTGGGGTGGAAGTGACGCAATCAATCGTTATATTGATGACTATATGGCCCCAATGGTGAAACAACAATATGACGTAACGCTAAAGCGTACGCCAATGAACGCCCCTGACTTTATTAATAAGCTTCAAGTAGAGAAACAGGCGAATAAACAAGAAGGTGTTATCGATATCATATGGATTAACGGGGAGAATTTCCTAACGGCTAAGCAAGCAGATATCTTGTACGGGCCATTCACGAATCAATTACCGAATTTCAATGATTATGTCGATCAGAACGATCCAAGTATATTATACGACTTCGGCCTTGCTACAGAAGGGTACGAGGCTCCGTGGGGGAAAGTGCAATTTACCTTTGCGTATGATTCTGCGAAAGTAGCGAATCCGCCAAAGACTTTTGAGGAACTATTAGCTTGGACGAAGGAAAATCCAGGTCGTTTCACATACCCTGCTGTACAAGACTTTACGGGTAGTGCGTTTATTCGTCATGTTTTATATAATGAGACTGGCGGGTATGAGCAATATTTGAAAGAAGACAGCACCTTAGGTGATACGAGTAAGGTGTGGGAATATTTGAATGCGTTAAAGCCTAATTTATGGAGAAATGGAACCACTTATCCAGAAAACCTTGCAAAACTAGACCAACTTTTTGCATCTGGTGAAGTTTGGATTACAATGGGATATAATGAGGCGCGTGCTTCAAATATGATTACCGATGGAATTTTCCCAGAAACGACACGTTCTTTCGTCATGGAAAGTGGAACGATTGGCAATACCCACTTCTTAGCAATTCCGTTTAATGCACCACAAAAAGCTGGAGCTTTAGCGGTGATTAATGCATTGTTATCGCCTGAGGCGCAAATTGCTAAATATAATCCAAAGCAGTGGGGTGAAGGAATGGCGATTGATGTGAATCGACTCAATGATGTCGATAAGCAACAAATTGCAGCAATTGATCCAGGAGTTGCAACACTTCCAATGGATGTATTGTCGAAATATCGTTTACCAGAAATTTCTGCAAAGCACGTAGAACAACTAAATGAGGAATGGCTTACAAATGTGGCGGGTCGCTAAACCGTACTTTTATATTGCACCAGCATTTTTAATTATTATGATGTTTCTTATAGCAGGCGTTGGAGAAGCTCTTTTACAGAGCTTAGGGCGCCTGCCTTTTCTTCATAACCAGAATCTTTCCTTCGCTACCTATGAGAGGATGTTCTCTGGGCGATGGTTTTTGCCGTCTTTATTGTTAACCTTAAGAGTGTCGGTCATTTCTACTATTATATCTGGCGTCATCGGTCTAGCGATTGCGTACTTCTTTATGAATCGACCAATTGTATATTTATTACCGTTTGCAATTCCGCATATTGTAGCTGCGTATATGATTTTTCTATTGTTTACTTCAGGTGGTTTAATTTCAGGGTTATTGTATCAAATGGGAGTCATAGATTCGATGCATCAGTTCCCAGTACTTGTTCACGACTCCTTCGGTGTTGGGATTATCCTTGCTTTTGTATGGAAGGAAGCACCGTTTATAGCAGTGTTCGTTGCGGCAGCGTGGAAACAGATTGATCAAGACTGGAGTCTCTCTGCGGCTAATTTAGGGGCTAATCGTTGGCAGACCTTTCGTTATGTTACGTTTCCGATGTTGTTACCAGCTTGGTGGAGTGCTATGTTGATTGCCTTTGCATTTACTTTAACTTCATTTGAGATACCGTATATTTTAGGCATTACATTTCCGAAGTTTCTATCGGTGTATGCGTATGACTATTTCACACATCCAAATCTTGCGCATCGCTCAATGGCGATGGCGATTAACTTGCTATTATCTGCAATTGCGATTGTGATTGCATTTCTATATTTTCGAATGCAAAGACGGTGGGATACATGATGGGAACAGGAAAAGGAAATACTGTGTGGCGTCTGTTCATTCTATTGATCATAGCAGTTCCTTTTTACCCGCTCATTATATGGTCTGTTGCGAGTGGTTGGCAGTGGCCAAAACTTGTTCCAAACGAAGTGCAGTGGCGTGCTTGGCAGTATGTATTTTCAAGTGGTGATGTTTGGCAATCGATAGGACTGACGATGTGGATTGCGGTGGTAGTACTTGTGATTAACCTACTACTAGCGATTCCCAGTGGACGCGCCTTAGCATTCTACGACTTCAAAGGTAAGGGATTTGTCGAATTGATTCTCATCATGCCGATTATGATTCCACCCTATGCGATTATGATGGGACTACAATTATTATTTCTACGTGCCGGCATCACGGATCAAATGATTGGAGTAATTATTGCTCATATCTTTCCGACATTGCCGTACATGGTCCGTGCTTTAACAATCAGTTATAGCGCTGCTGGAAGAGAGTGGGAAGAGGTAGCAAGTGTTCTTGGGGCTAGCAAAAGACAAACCTTTACGGCTGTTACGATTCCGTATCTCTTACCAGGTATCATTGCTGGTAGTTTTCTTGTAGTGATTATTTCCATCAGTCAATATATTATTACGATGATTATCGGCGGTGGGCAAGTCGTAACACTACCATTATTACTTGTGCCATTTATTCTCGGAGATAATCCTGTGATTGCAGCGGCATACAATAGCCTGTTTGCTTTTCTTGCTATTGGAATTATGATATTAATGGAAGTGTTCTTAAAGCTTTATTATCGAAATCGACAAGAATTTGCGGTGAAATAATGGATACCAATACACATATAAAAGAATGGCTAAGCGTTCAGGATGTAAAAAAAGCATATCATACCCAAAAGATGGGGCCTATCAATCTCCGAATAGAAAAAGGTGAGATGTTTGTATTACTAGGGCCTTCTGGCTGTGGGAAGACAACGTTGTTAAAAATGATTGCCGGACTAGAGCGGCAAGATACTGGAAATATTGTGGTTAACGGTGTGGAGATAAGCAATGTGCCAGCCCACCAACGGAAGATTGTGATGATGTTTCAACATCCACGATTATTTCCACATCTTACGGTGGGGGAAAATATAACCTTTGGATTGAAAATGGCTGGGGTAGAGAAATCGATACAGGCGCAAAAACTTTTGCAGATGCTAGAGTTAGTTCAATTAACTGGTTTTGCCGGCCGTTATCCCAAGTCATTATCTGGTGGACAACAACAGCGTGTTGCGTTAGCAAGGGCACTTATTTTAGAGCCAGAAATTTTGCTACTAGATGAGCCTTTTAGTGCACTCGATGTTTCCTTGCGAGAGGAAATGCAACAGTTAGTATTAAAACTACAGAAGGAACTATCATTGACGACGGTTCTGGTGACCCATGACCAAGAAGAGGCGATGGTCATAGCCAATCGAATTGGTATTATGTTTGATGGTGCGTTGGTGCAAGTGGGCACAGCCCAAGAAATATATCATCTGCCAGCGAATGCTCGAGTCGCAAGGTTTTTTACCACGCAGAATCTGATCTATGGATATGTTGAAAATCAGAGATTTTATGCCAGTCATCACGAGCAAGTTTCTTTCCCTGTCCCTGCCTCGGTCTCATGTTCAGGGAAAACGGAATCAATAGCATGTATTAAAGACGAATCGATTATGATTGACGAATTGGAAGAGCAGTACGAAGAGAGCTTTGAAGAGCAGCTTAAAGAGGAGTTTAGAAAGAAGAATGAGAAGGACATTTTACGGTTTGTGGCAAAAGTAACTTTACGTACATTCTATCGTAGCGCATATAAGGTGAAAATCGCATGGATGAATTTGACCTTCACTGCTTATTGTAATAAAGAATTACATGTAGGGCAGGCTATTCAAGTCTCAATTCCAATTGATGAAATCATTATATTGAAAAAAGAGACTGCTAAGTAAGGTATAAAGTATTATATATAGTTTTTTTAATTAAGGAGAAAACACATGCTAGATACACATGCGAGAAAATATATAGATCCCTGCTTGCTTTGGACTGCTAAACGCTTCATTAGCTGGAGACTTACTGCAAATCAAGTAACGGTTATTGCATTTATTGTAGGAGTAAGTACTTTTTTTTGGATTACGACTGGGCAACCATTGGTTGCCGTGTTGTTTCTTTGGTTTTCTGGATTTCTTGACTCTGTGGATGGCACAATGGCGCGTCTTACCAAGCAAACATCCGCATGGGGTACGGTCATGGATGTTACCTTTGACCGTTTAGTGGAGTTAGCGGTAATCATCGCGCTTGCGTTACTCTACCCAGATACATTATTTGCGATGCTGTTGTTGACTGGCGCGATTGTCGTATCGATGACGGTTTTCCTGACGGTAGGGGCAGTTTCGGAAAAGCAAAGCATGAAGAGTTTCTATTACCAGGCGGGTGTAATGGAGAGGACAGAGGGATTTATCCTATTGTCGATTATGATGCTTTTTCCTTCAGTATTATACTACTCCACGCTAGTGTTTGCGGGGTTGGTGTTTTTTACAGCATGCCAAAGATTGTATGAAGCTAAGAAAATTCTTTCTTAAGCAAAAAAACATAAACTCAAATTAGAACCCAAACTTAAAACTCAAATCAAAACTTAAAAATCAAATCAAAAGCCTGGAGCGGTAGATAGTATAGCTATTTACTGAATCCAGGTTTTTTGGTACAAAAAACGATTGACAGTAAATGCAAGTCGGTGTTATTATAATAACAATTCCGAGTAAACATATTGGAATTAAAAGAATAAATAATATAACAGTAAATCAATAGATCAATAGATCATACGAACAGTAGATCAATAGATCATAAGACATAAATTCAAACTTAGGGAAGACAACAAAGGAGTTTTTATATGAAAAATAAAGCTTTGTTAAGTATCGTAATTGTAATTCTTCTTTTCATTGCTGGATGCACCTTGAACTCTCAATCTGCTTCGAGCGGCAAAGAAGGCTCGAATACAATAGAAATTTTGAATGTTTCCTATGATCCAACACGTGAGTTTTATGAAGAATACAATGAAGTCTTCGCTAGGTACTGGTTTGACAAGACAGGGCAGCAAGTAAAGGTAAAACAGTCGCATGGTGGTTCTGGTAAGCAGGCACGTTCTGTAATGGATGGATTGCGCGCAGATGTTGTAACGTTAGCCTTAGGCTATGATATTGATGAAATGACGAGGTTATCACTAGTTCCAACAAATTGGCAGAGCCAGTTAGAATACAATAGTGCGCCATACACGTCGACGATTGTCTTCCTTGTACGGTCTGGAAATCCGAAAGGTATTCAAGATTGGGATGATTTAATTAAGCCAGATGTTTCTGTCATTACACCAAACCCTAAGACTTCCGGTGGGGCTAGATGGAATTTTCTCGCTGCATGGGTCTATGCAATGAAATCATATGACAACGATGAAATGAAGGCTGTTGATTTTGTTACAAAGCTATATAAAAATGTACCAGTGCTAGATTCTGGAGCAAGGGGTTCTACTACAACGTTTGTCGAACGAAATATAGGTGATGTGTTTATTACTTGGGAGAATGAAGCGTTTCTCGCAATCAATGAGCTAGGTGCAGATAAGTTTGAAATCGTAGTACCTTCTTACAGTATTTTGGCGGAACCACCAGTAGCGGTGGTGGATAAATACGTTCAGCGAAGAGGAACACAAGAAGTCGCACAGGCGTACTTGGAGTATCTGTACTCGGAACCAGGACAGCAGATTATAGCACAGCATTACTTCCGACCAAGAATGCAATCAGTTATTGAACAATATGAGTCGAAGTTTCCACCAATGAACCTTACGACCGTTCAAGAAGCTTTTGGTGGATGGAAAGCCGCCCAAGATAAGTTTTTTAGTGATCAGGGTATTTTTGACCGTATCTATCTCCCAGTGAGATAACTGGGCCTGAATTCAGATGGAGTTTCAGATAGGGTATGAATTTAGATTTTAAATGCGATGTAATGTAATAGGAGTGAGTGCCGTGGCAGCAAAGAAGAAGAAAAGCATACTACCAGGCTTTGGAATTGGTATGGGTTTTACATTGTTTTATTTAGGGCTGATAGTGCTCATTCCATTAGCGAGTCTATTTCTGAAGACTGCAACTTTAAGTTGGAGTGAAATATGGGGGATTTTTACTGACCAACGGGTCATTGCATCGTATCAATTGAGCTTTACTACGGCCTTTTTCGCGGCACTAGTCAATGCCATCTTTGGTTTCCTGGTTGCATGGGTCCTGATTCGATATAACTTTCCTGGAAAGAAGTTAATCGATGGCATAGTAGATTTGCCCTTTGCACTACCTACGGCGGTAGCTGGCATAGCGTTAACTGCAATTTATGCCCCAAATGGTTGGATGGGCAGTATCCTTACGAACTTTGGGATTCAGGTTGCCTTTACTCCAATTGGGATTTCCATCGCGCTGATATTTATTGGATTGCCATTTGTTGTACGTACAGTTCAACCGGTTCTACAAGAGTTAGAGAAAGAAGTCGAAGAAGCATCTGTTATGCTAGGTGCGAATCGTTGGAGAACTTTTCGTTCTGTGATTCTTCCAGAAGTATTTCCAGCAGTACTGACAGGCTTTGCCTTAGCTTTTGCAAGAGGAATTGGAGAGTATGGATCAGTCGTGTTTATCTCTGGAAACATGCCGATGAAGACAGAGATTGCACCGTTACTTATCATGACCAAGCTAGAACAATATGATTATGCTGGTGCGACTACAATTGCCGTCGGGATGCTAATTATATCATTTGTATTGTTATTGTTTATCAACTACTTACAATGGCGTAGTAGCCGTCGTATGATTTCGGTATAAGGGGGCGTATTTATGGCTGGTTATGTTTCAGTCCAATCATCAACAGATACGATTATACGTCCTGCACATATTACAGAGTCGAATCTAGTAAAATGGATTTTGATTTCCATTGCTATGGTGTTCTTAGCCCTAGTGCTTATCATGCCGCTTGTTGTTGTATTTGCAGAAGCTTTTAAAAAAGGTGCGGAAGTCTACGTTGCTTCTATTACAGATCCGGATGCCCTGTCAGCAATTCTTTTAACATTAAAAACAGCAGCAATTGCCGTTCCGTTGAATCTATTATTCGGCTTGGCAGCAGCTTGGTCAATCACGAAGTTTTCTTTTAAAGGGAAAAACCTACTACTTACTCTAATAGATTTACCATTCGCTATTTCACCAGTCATTGCTGGTCTAATCTTTGTACTGATATTTGGTGCTCATGGCTATATAGGTCCTTGGTTAATGGATTATGATATACTGATAATTTTTGCACTTCCTGGTATTGTCATTGCTACGGTGTTTGTAACATTTCCTTTTGTCGCGAGAGAATTGATTCCAGTTATGCAAGCCCAGGGAATCCATGAAGAAGAAGCAGCTGCTAGTATGGGAGCTAGTGGGTGGATGATTTTTTGGCGGATCACGCTACCGAATATTAAGTGGGCACTATTATATGGAGTCATCCTATGTAATGCACGGGCAATGGGAGAGTTCGGAGCGGTATCAGTCGTATCTGGTCATATCCGCGGCCTGACCAACACTCTACCACTTCATATTGAAATCTTGTATAACGAGTACCAGTTTGCGGCATCATTTGCAGCGTCGTCCTTACTTGTAATGCTTGCCCTTGTTACGTTAGTAGCGAAAAGTCTGATAGATCACTACCATTTACGGTAAAAGGAGGATACAACGATGCATGTGGTAGTTAAAAACTTACGAAAAAGCTTTGGCTCATTTGAAGCATCAAAAGATGTCAGCTTTGGTATAGAGCAAGGAAAGCTTATTGGATTGCTTGGTCCAAGCGGTGGTGGAAAAACTACTATTTTACGTATGATTGCTGGACTTGAGCAACCAGATTCAGGAGATGTATTGCTTCATGGTAGAGTCGTTAACGACCAACCACCACAGGAGCGCGGCATTGGTTTTGTTTTCCAAAATTATGCACTGTTTCGTCACATGACGGTATTCGATAATATAGCATTTGGTTTACAAGTACAGAAGAGACCTAAACAGGAGATTAAAAATCGAGTGATGGAATTGATAGAATTGACTGGGCTAACGGGACTTGAGTCCAGATATCCTAACCAACTATCTGGTGGGCAAAGGCAGAGGGTAGCTTTTGCTAGGGCACTAGCGCCTGAACCACAACTATTATTATTAGATGAACCGTTTGCTGCCATCGATGCCAAGGTACGTAAGGAGTTACGCACTTGGCTGAAGGATATGATTCGTAGGCTTGGAATTACAAGTATCTTCGTCACTCACGATCAAGAAGAAGCAGTTGAAGTAGCAGATGAGATTATTATTATCAATCAAGGCCGTTTAGAGCAAATGGGTACACCAGTAGATATATATAAGAAACCAAAGAGTCCATTTGTTGCAGGATTCATTGGAGAGTCCAATATAGTTGACGATTTCAGTATATTGAAAGGGTTCTCTACAACATTAGCGAATGCAAAAGCGATTATTCGACCAGAATATGTAGAAGTGGGAACACGTAATGAGATCGCCTACCCATCTGCTGCAGAAACGGGAGTTGTGAAAGATATTATATTCCGTGGTAGCAGTTGGTTAATAGAAGTAGAAGTCGGTGCAATTTCACTTTATGCGTATCGGACATTAGAGCAGCCTTCCTTGCAAGAGGGTGAGTCAGTCTTAGTACTAGTTCATCGACTCTATCAATTTAATGAAAATCAATCGGAAATGATAGAAAACCAATTAAAAGCAGACCCAATGCCAGTGTATATTTAGCACTGGTTTTTTTGTACCCATAAATAAATTTTATATGGCCAACTGCTAGCAAATTGATTGCATTGCTATTGCAACATTATGGAAAGGGATTATAATGAGTCTAAAGACCTGATACTTTTGTACCAAAGGATAAAGTAAAGGGTTGTTTTGGGGAGGAACAATAATGGCACAACATTGAGAATATTGTTTCTACTATGGCAAATATTTTTTTTATCTTGTCATATATAGCGTTATATCAATATCAAATACAAGGGAAGATTCAAATATTAACGCATCAAACTTTTCTCGGTAGTATATCAGTAATTACAATACTAGCATGCATGTCAGTTCCTATTGAAATAGATAAAGGGATGATTTTCGATTTTCGATATATACCATTTACCATTGGTGTATTATATGGTGGTTGGAGGACTGCTATAGTATTGTTCTTTACAATTCTCGCATATCGTTTTTATATAGGGGGAGTAGGAGTATATTTAACTTTAATTGGTACGTCACTTGGACTTACTATGTTGTTAGTGTTTTTAAATTCAAGAGATATCACAAAGAAAAAGAACATAGAATTTCATAGCCTTATTATATCGTTAAAGTACCCAGTATTAATTAAAAATTGAAGAAATTTCATAATAGTTCCCTTGGTTGACAAATGCCCTATTGGCAAATATATGAAATCATAATACAATATTACTAGGTTGATGTAACGATATAAAAATATAGAGATATGGAAAAAAGTAAGATCATAGCTGCTAAAAGTACACCTTTAGGGAGATGAAATATGAACTTGCAGATGGAAAACTTTATTGCCATTCTCATAAACGTTTTAAGTGTTTCTGTGTATCTTTTTATAATTCAGTCGCTTACTATAAAAGGGAAGCATAATAGTTGGTATGACTTTATTGTTGCGAGTATTTCTACCATGGTTATCTTATTATGTATGTCATTTTCGGTAGATATACTATATGGGTATCGATTAGATTTACGTTATGTCCCTTTTGTTATTGGTTCTCTATATGGCGGTAGGCAAACCGCATTTATATTATTCATTCTTATTATCGCGTATCGATATTTATTAGGTGGGGAAGGATTTTATTTAGCTATTATTACTAGTGTGTTAACGTTAGTGTTTGTTTTATTCTATCTAACTTATATTCATGAACAAGGTGAAAAGACAAAGTTAAAGGCGTTTAGAATTGCTAGAATAGTGTTTTTTTGTTGCCTGTTGTTAGTTATTATCAGCTTTTCTTTTTCTCAAAATTATTTTGACGTATCCTTTATGACGTTCTTAATACTTTTTGTGGCAATAGAAATTTTAGCGATATCTACATCTATTTATTATTTAGAAAAGACGAAAATGGATATAGAGCTAGCGAACGAGCACATGAAATTGGAAAAGTTAAGTTCGGTCAGCGATATAGCCGCTAGTATATCGCATGAAATAAAAAACCCACTGACAGTAACGAGGGGTTTCTTGCAGTTACTACAAAACACGAAATTATCAGACGAAAAACGTACCACATACATAGATTTATCACTGGCAGAGTTAGATCGAGCTGTAGCGATTATTAATGATTACTTAGCTTTTGCAAAACCATCAAAAGATAATATAGAAATACTAGAGTTAAATGAACAGATAAAATATATTTTGTCTGTTGTTTCACCATTTGCAATGTTACATGATGTCCAGATAAAATTTAGTCAAACCGGAAATATTCACATTAAAGGAGAAAAGCAGAAGCTACATCAAGCTCTATTAAATATTATAAAAAATGGAATAGAGTCTATAAAGAGCGGTGGACATGTAGCAATTAAATTAGAGGAAATAAATAATTTTGCAAAGGTGATGATTGAAGATACGGGATGCGGGATGAGCAAAGAACAAATCGAACGCTTAGGGATTCCTTATAATTCAACTAAAGAAAAAGGAACGGGGCTAGGGTTGATGGTTGTTTTTAATATTATAAAGGCTATGAAAGGAACTGTCGATGTAGATAGTAAGATTGGCAAAGGAACTAAATTCGTCATTATGCTGCCTAAAAATACGATATGATGGCTGTCTTTCAAAAGTTCACATAATTCATTCTAGATACAAGTATACCTATACAACGTGATTGTATAGGCTTTTTAATTTCTCAAAGAATGCTGAAAAGGTATTCTAGAAAATATATATAATTAATAAAAATGAAGGAGGCGATCACATTGAATATATGTATGGCACATCGCGGTTGGTCGAGCATAGCACCGGAGAATACGATGGCCGCCATCGAGTTGGCTGTGAACGACACGCGGATTCAGGCAGTAGAGATAGACGTTCATTTAACTAAAGACAACATCCCTGTAGTGATTCATGATTATACATTGAATCGAACAACCAATGGTAAAGGCTTTGTTAAACAATACACATATGACGAAATACGATATCTAGACGCAGGCAGTTGGTTTTCGGAAGAGTTCAGAGGGCAGCGGATTCCGACATTAGAGGAAGTGCTACTTTTAGTACGGGGCAGATGCCATCTAAATATTGAAATCAAATCACTTGCACCTGACTATCGGCAAATTGAGCAGCCAATCATTTCTTTAATTGATCGATATCGAATGAGTGACGAGGTCATGATTACATCCTTCAATCATGAATTGATTCGGTATATCAATTTAAGCCAGAGAAATCGAGTTACCACAGGGATTATTGTAGCAGGCAGGCCACTTTTGTTACCGGCGCAGCTCATTCGTTCAAGGGCTAATGTATTATCGATGGAATATCCATTCATTACGAAAGAAATGGTCGATGCTCTGTTATCGAGAAATTATCAGGTAGTAGCATGGACGGTAGATGACCCAGAAGATATAGCTTCGCTGATGCAAATGAGTCCGGGGGTTCAGATTTGCACAAACTGCCCGCAAAATATGTTTCCGTTTATGAATCGGATGGAATAATACACCTTTCTCTACGATTCTTATGAAAATGTTCACTAATACAAGCAATAAGAGCCCAACTTTGGCATAGCATATGATAAGCTCCACAAATACAAAAGGAGTAATTAGTGCTTGGAGGTTTTTCTTATGTGTGGTATCGCAGGTTGGGTCAACTGGGAAGTTGATCTTACAGAATATATAGATGTAGTAGAAGTCATGGGGCAGACGTTAATTCCCCGTGGGCCAGATGCAAAAGGCACTTGGGTATCGCCAAATGCGGTATTCGCCCATCGAAGACTGGTGGTTGTCGACCCTGCTGGGGGGTTGCAGCCTATGACCAAAGATTATGAGGGTGAAGAGTTTGTCCTCGTATACAATGGTGAGCTTTACAATGCGGACGACTTAAGAAATGTTCTGCAAAATAAAGGCCACAAATTCCGCTCGCATTCTGATACGGAGGTATTACTGACTTCATATATTGAGTGGGGACCGAAGTGCGTTGACTATTTAAATGGGATTTTTGCTTTTTCCGTTTGGCGGGAGCGTGATCAATCGCTGTTCTTGGCTCGTGACCGATTAGGGGTAAAACCACTGTTCTATACACAGGCTGGAAATTCCTTCGTGTTTGCCTCCGAACTGAAGTCCATCTTATCGCACCCAGCGGTAGAACCAATTATAGACCAAGTGGGCTTATCAGAGATTTTGACAATGGGGCCTGCACGCACACCAGGGGTTGGTATTTTCAAAAACGTGTTTGAACTAAAGCCCGGTCACTTTATGCAGTTGAATAGAGAAGGAGTAAAACAGACACAATATTGGTCTCTAAAAAGCAGACCACATGAAGAGGATTTTGCTGGAACGGTAACAAAGGTAAAAAACATTTTCGAGGATGCCGTGCAACGTCAGCTAGTTTCAGATGTGCCGTTATGTACATTATTGTCGGGAGGGCTTGACTCAAGTGCAATTACTGCCTACGCGCACCATGCAAGTGTAGCAAAAGGCATGGGTCCATTGCATACATTCTCCGTCGATTATGTAGATAATGATAAGAACTTCAAGCCCAATGAATTTCAACCAAACACCGATGAATACTACATTAAGCGCGTAACAGAGTTTTTGGGGAGTGTATCTCATACCATCAAATTGAAGAATGAGAACCTCATTGAGTCCCTACAGAAAGCGGCCATTGCCCGGGACCTTCCAGGTATGGCTGATATCGATGGCTCACTCATGTTGTTCAGTCATGAAATTAAAAAGCATGCAACGGTAGCGCTCTCTGGGGAGTGTGCAGATGAAGTGTTCGGCGGGTATCCATGGTTTAGAAACTTAGATCAACAACAGCCGAATATGTTCCCGTGGGTAAGAAACCTAACGGACCGTATGGCTTTATATAATGATGATATTACAAACACCATCAAACCGCATGAATACATGGCAAATCGTTATCAAGAAGCCATGGATGAAGTGCCGCGATTACAAGGTGAAACAGGGAATAATGAACGAATGCGCGAAATGTTCTACATTAACTTAACTCGCTGGATGCCAACACTTCTCGACCGCAAGGATCGCATGAGTATGGCAGAAGGACTAGAGATTCGTGTGCCATTCTGTGACCACCGTTTAGTAGAATATTTATGGAATGTGCCTTGGGAAATGAAATATCATAATAAAATTGAAAAAGGATTACTGCGAAAAGCACTTGAGGGAGTTCTCCCAGACGATGTGCTATATCGGAAAAAGAGTCCATACCCCAAAACCCATGACCCAGCGTATCTGATAGCAATGAAAGACTGGGTCAGTGATATCATACACAATCCAAGTTCGCCAATCTTACCGTTTATTAATAAGAAAAAAGTAGAAAGTCTATTAGATAATGTTACCCCTGAATCCAATATGCCTTGGTTTGGTCAATTGATGAATTTGCCACAATTCTTAGCATACCTCGGGCAATTAGATACTTGGATGAGAGAGTATAAGGTACAGATTAAATTAAAGTAAAAAACAGAAAAATACAGCGACAAAAATGAAGTTGTAGTTATTTGACTACGTCTTAAAATTTGTATGCTGTATTTTTCATTGTCGACCTTATCCTAAAAACTTCTAAAGGAATTATTCTAAGTATTGGCAGGTTTAGTATGCGTTATGTGCATTGTTGTGATAAAAATAATGCATTTTACTTATGGTTTAATCAATCTTACAATTAGACTAGTGATATCAGTTAACTCGCTTTACTAATGGTTGCAAAAGAGAAGGAATCAAAATTTAAAAGTTATTTGTTTTGATTTAGTTAAATGGCTAAGCAGTTGGTTATTAAATTGGAGAAGTTGAAAAGCAGGTGTAACATGACTAATATTGCCTATGATATGGCGAAAAACTACATAGATTCTCCAGAAAAACGAAAAAAATTATACAAACGTACATTAATCGCTGTTAGTATTTCTCAAGTATTTGGAGGGGCGGGGTTGGCAGCTGGTATTACTGTAGGGGCTCTTCTTGCCCAACAAATGATGGGAACTACTGCGTTTGCTGGGTTACCTGTTGCTTTGTTTACTCTAGGTTCAGCAGGCGCTGCGTATATAGTGGGAAAGCTCTCACATAGGTACGGCAGAACAATAGGTCTGACAGTTGGTTTTATAGCAGGCGGCTTAGGGGCGCTGGGTGTTGTGCTTGCGACTATAAATAATAGTATTATACTTTTATTTCTTTCCCTGCTAATATATGGTGCGGGCACTGCGACAAACCTACAAGCTCGTTATGCAGGTACGGATTTAGCAGAAAAGAAACAAATAGGTACGGCAATCAGTATAGCGATGGTATCAGCTACCTTAGGAGCATTTGCAGGTCCTAGCTTAGTCGGGGTAATGGGGGAATTTGCGAAATCAATTGGTATTCCTGAACTTGCAGGTGCTTTTATATTATCAGGAGCTGCCTTTTTTCTAGCGGGTCTGGTAATTTTCCTTATGCTTCGTCCGGATCCATATTTAATCAGAAAAACACTGAAAGATAATAATCTTCAGAATGAGCAACCTTCAGAAGAGACTCCACAAGTAAATAATAAAAACGGTATTGTTGTAGGAGCAACAATTATGGTAGTTACTCAAATGATTATGATTGCCATAATGACAATGACACCTGTGCATATGGAGCTCCATGGACATGGATTAAATGAGATAGGACTAGTTATTGGAATACATATAGGGTCGATGTATTTGCCTTCACTAATTACAGGTATCCTCGTTGATAAGCTTGGCCGAATGATTATGGCAATAGCTTCAGGAATTACTTTGCTTTTTGCAGGTCTATTAGCAGCTATTACACCAGGTGATACATTGATTACCTTAATCATAGCTCTTTCATTACTTGGTATAGGGTGGAATATTGGGCTAATTAGTGGTACAGCATTAATCGTTGACTCAACAGTTCCTTCCAAACGTGCCAAAACTCAAGGTGAAGTGGATGTGCTTATTGCTTTGTCAGGAGCAACGGGTGGTGCTATATCTGGTATGATAGTTGCCGGTTCAAGTTACACAATACTATCAATTGCTGGTGGGATTTTGTCTTTGGTTCTTATTGCAGTCATAGTGTGGTCGCGTCGCTATGCAGATTAGCACTCATTAAGGACAAATGTATAGAAAAATATGTAGATGTAATAGGGAATAACAAAGTATTCGTTAGGAGGAAAAGATAGAGTGAAATTTACATTTACACCAATCAAGTTTCAATCTGCTTTAGCAGCAGGAGGGATATCCCTCATGGCTTTTAACTATCTGCAAATGGTATTGCCCCATGAAGGCGGACTCGTTAATATAATCAACATCGAGTGGGGGGAATACAGTTTAGCACAAACGAGCTTATACCTATTTTTATTTGTTGTGATGGGAATTTTCTCTGCGATGCATTTTGTTGGAACTGTTTTTCTTGTGTTTGGATTTATAAAGTGGCTCATAAGAAAAAATCAGCTTCAGAGTTTTTTACAAGACCCAAAGACAAATATTACGATATTTATTCCTTTTGCTTCGCTGTCTATGTCTACTAATGTTTTATGGGGTCCTTCAGGATTTTTTGTTCCAAATTTTTCAGTACAACCATGGATGCTACCAAGCTTAATTTTGTTTGTTTTTCTATGGTTTCCGCTATTAATTTTGGAGTATAAAGTTGCTAAAGTGTTAATGGCAAAATCAACAAATTTGAAGCAGTTAAACTTTGTCTGGTTACTGGATGTCTTTGCATTTGGACTGGTAAGTTTGACTGGAACGGGCATAGCATCGATGGCTGATAATTCTAATATTGCAACAATAGCTGCCATTGGGTCGGTGATCTTAATGGTTGTTGGTCTAGCTTTGTTAGTTGCAAAACTGGGATATCTATTCTATCTACATGTAAAGGTCCCCAAATTGCCAAACAAACCTATTATGCCAGCATATTTTCTCGTTGTCCCTATCACGTGTCTATTTGGAATTAGTTTCTACAGGCTACTATTGTTCATGGAAGGAACCTATGGGTTTAACGCTTCCGGAGCAGCGTTAGTGTTAATCAACGCATCCTATATATTGGCTATTAGTTGGGTACTGTATGTTATCTATATACTTTTTGATTATTTAAGAAAAGATTTTATAAAGGCGGATTATTCCCCTACTCAATGGGGAATCGTTTGAGCTTTGGTTGGCTCCCAGGTTCTGGGGGTTTATGTACAAGGTTTTTATTTTGCAGGAGTTGTACTTTCAAGCATTAACCTTGTAAGTATTATTTTGGCAATGATTGTCTACTTTATGATTTTTGTTAAATTTCATCGAGCTAATAAAAAAGAATTAGAAATCGTAACGACTAACTCGAGCAGTACTATTGCAAATTAGCGTAAGAGTTGAAAACAAGCCAGTTATAAGGGGAGGAACAAACATGAATGCTTTAGAAAAGGGTTATGCACAAACAATTCGAGAGTATTGTTTGCAAAGCAAAGAAAAGAATCCAGTGATACTAGCGAATGAAATAATGGGAATAGAGGGTTTCCCTGTTGCGGGGCAGGCGCATCATCCTCTGATTGCTGCCAGCTTATTAACAGCGTATGCAAATGCATTGAACGAAAAAGTGGATGAACATAAGTTAGATGCCGTAATCAAACGATCCGATTCTTTACCAGCGGGATTTTGCGCGGGATTTGGATCTGATGCAGCTATTATATCGCTCGGTATTACAGTGAGTGTCATATTGGGAAATACTGTTGATGAAGGATCAAGCGTAGGTCGCACTATATCGCATACATTAACAGGAATGGGGATGCTGGCGATTGCCAATAACAGTGGAGCTCGATGCTGTAAAAGAAGCACATTTACTGCTTTGACGTTAGCGGCTAATTATTTACCAGCAACATTAGGTGTTACTTTCCCCAAACTAGAAGAAGCCACGTTTAGATGTCAGTTTTTTGAAATGAATAAAATGTGCAATAAGAAATATTGTAAGTATTATCCATAACAAACAAATAGAAGAAAAGCGTATAAATACATCCTTATAAATAGATAAAAAGGATGTATTTTTATTTATTCTACTTTCTTATGGCAGCCTTCTAAATGTATGTATTTACAATAGATAAGGTACAGACTTTTTTAAAATGTGTTATACTAATTGTTAAGAAGGTGATGATTATGTTAACTAATTCTATTGTAAGAATCGCTATAATATCACTTATATCAGTAATCATTTTTACAGGTTGCGATTATAATACAGATGAAAATGTTGTTCCATTAACTTCAGAAGAGAACGAATATAGTAAAACAGATTCTGATATCCATTTTGGGATTTATAATGAACTATCACCATTGCAGAATTATTTATTATATGATGAGTTGATTAAAGATTTTCAAAAAGTCACGAATTTAAGTACAAGCATTACTTTGAGAAAGAGTTATTCAGAGATCCATTCATTACTACAAGACCGTAAGTTGGATGTTGCGTACATTTATTTAAATGAAAGTATTTTAGAAGATTACCAAGAAAATTATACAATTTATTTTACTTCAGAATTACAATCGCAAATGAAATCTATCGTTGTGGTGAATCAAAACAGCAATATTAATAATATTAGTGACTTGCAGAATCAGTTATTTAGTTATACAGAGCCGAATTCTTATAATAGCATGGCTTTTGATCAATATTTAGAAGGCTTAGGGCAAAGCAAGGAGGCTTTTTTTAAAAATTATTTTTACACGTTTTATGTAGACGAATCTGTATCCGTATTACATTCGGGAATTGTTAACGGCGTAGTTATTGACTCTCTAAATTATGCGATTCTCTCAAATCATCATCAAGAATCACAAACGAAATCAACTGACTTGAACTTTCGTATTTTGCTAGAACTAGATTCAGCAATTAAGGAACCGGTATTGCTAATGCGAAATGATTTGAATGATGATATAAAAGATAAAGTGAAACGTTACTTTCGTCATTTTCCTGATAATGAGAAACAAAAAACAATAGGTACCCGTCTTCATATAGCTTCTTTTAAAGAAGAAAAAATCAATGATAGGTTGATTAATAATGAATAATAAGCTAGTTCCAATAAAAAAATTTCTAAATGAGTCATTGAATTTAAGTGGTAAACTTTTTGGAATCTACTTGATTCTTGCCGTGCTATTATCTCTATGGATAAGCTATTATACAGAATCCCTGCTAAAGGTTCATTTGCAGAATCAATTAGAGGAGCAAGGGCACGCGATTGCTAAGAACATCGCAGATATAAGTGTGAATTATGTATTAACAGAGAATGTACACGGCCTAAAACGACTATTACTAGAGCAAAAAGCGGCCAATTCAAATATAGAGTATATTCTAGTATTTGATTGGAATCTAGATTTATTTGCGCATAGTTTGCCTGTCAATCCATCTAGTAAATTGTTAGAAGTAGATAATGAAAGTCTTCAAGTTATAAAAACAGATCGTGGGAATGTTTGGGAATTTGCGACACCAATTACAGAATACTATGTTGGCACAGTACGGGTTGGGATTTCTGAAACAAAGCAACTTGGAATCGTCAAGACTATTTTATCAAACATATTAGTTAGTTTAATGATATTTTTCTTTATCTCAGCTATTGTTGTTACCTCTCTACACCGGATATTAACGAAACCGATTACCGAATTAGTTAAAGTTACACAAAACCTATCAAAGGGTAATTTCCAGTATCGTGTTCCTCACCACGATAAAAACGATGAGATGGGGGTACTTATTTCCTCATTTAACCAAATGATTGATGACTTAGAGAAATATAAAAAAGAAACAGATAATTTAGAGAAAAAAAGAAGGTTACTGCTCGAAAAAATAATAAATTTACAAGAAGACGAGCGCAAAATTATTGCTATGGAACTCCATGATGAGACAGGTCAATCTCTGACAGGTGTAAAATTAAATCTGAAATCTTTGGAACAGTCAGTAGAAGACCCAATAATAAAAGAACAAGTGGCAAAACTTCACACTCAAGTCTCGCAATCGCTATCGAATATCCACGATTTGATTGTCGATATTGGACCTAGATATTTAGAAGGTGAGAACATCGGCAAGATTCTTGAAAGGTATGTGAACGATTATCAGCAGCGATATAAGGTTCAAGTTTCCCTAGAATTAAAAGGAATAGTGGAAATAGAACTGGTTAATCAAGCTAAAGCATCCGTATTTCGAATTATGCAAGAAGCGATGACAAACACAGCGAAATATGCGAAAGCTACAGAATTATTCATTTCATTGCAAGTTATAAAAACGCATCTTTTACTCATTATTGAAGATAACGGAGTCGGATTTGAGGCAGAGAAAGAATTTTCAAAAATGAGCTCTAGTAAAAACATGGGGCTTTTTAGCATGAAGGAACGAGCGGCACTATTAGGTGGAACTTTCCTTGTTGAATCTGTTATTGGAGAAGGTACAACGGTATATGTTCGAATACCCTTAACTGAGGTGATAATTAATGATACGCATACTGCTAGCGGATGACCATAATTTAGTACGTTCAGGTTTGAAAATTCTATTAGACCAAGTAGAGAATTTTAAAGTTGTAGGAGAAGCGGAGAACGGAGAAGAAGTAATACAGCTATTAAAAGAAACACATCCAGATATCGTATTGCTAGACATCAATATGCCTGAAAAGAACGGGTATGAAACTCTTAAAGCAATACGCGGACACGATTCTACTATAAAAATTATGATGCTAACTATGTATAGTGATCAAGATTTTTTAGTGAAGGCAATTGAGTTAGGGGCAAATGGCTATGTATTGAAAAAAGCTCCTGAAGAAGAACTGATTTTTGCCATCAAAAAAATTATGAGAGAAGGCTCTTATGTCGATAATAGTCTTGCTCAAACGTTTGTTCACGCGATGGTAAATAAAACGAAAACTCCGAAACGCGAAATAAAAGAGAAGAATGAACTTACGAAAAGAGAAAAAGAAGTATTGCAATTAGTTGTTAATGGCGCAACTGATAAGGAAGTAGCGGATAAGCTGGTGATTAGCGTAAAAACGGTAGAAGCTCATAAATACAACATCAAGGAAAAATTACAAGTAAGGCGACTGGCAGATTTGATTCGTTACAGTATTGATAATGAACTATTAGACAATTAGAGGGTGGTAGCATGAAAGAAGAGCAAAAAAATTACCCGAAAATAGCAAAAAACACCACTAAAGTGACACGCAAAAAACTTGTAATAACCTCTATGTTGGGCGCGTTAGGCTTAGTTATGGGAGAATTAATTAGACGCGGTAATGATAGAGACCCAGTAATAGCAAAAGTCGATACGAGTATGAGCAAGTATGGTATGGTAATTGATTTAGACCGTTGTATTGGTTGCAATGCATGTACAATCGCATGTAAGCAGGAAAACAATACCCCTCCAGAAATTCATTATAATGTTGTCATAGAAAAAGAAGAAGGTACTTTTCCGCACGTTAGAAAAATGTTTTTGCCGAGAATTTGTATGCAATGCGATAAACCGCCATGTGTTAAAGTATGCCCTGTAGGTGCCACTCGTAAGCGAAATAACGGGATTGTTGATATTGATTATGCTACATGCATAGGTTGTAGATATTGCATGACGGCTTGTCCGTATGGTGCAAGGAGCTTTGATTTTGGTGTCAATTATTACAAGGAGCCTACGCAGTTTGAGTCATCTGTATATTATGAGTATGAAAATACTTATATACGAGAAAAAGGAGAAGCTCCACAGAACAATGTACGAAAGTGCCATTATTGTTCACATAGACTTCAACAGGGGAAAAAGCCTGCTTGTGTGACGGTGTGCTTAGGAAAGGCGCGCATATTTGGCGATTTAAATGATAAAGACAGTATAATATCTCGAGTAGTAACAAAGAGTTGGGGATTGAAAAATAATTTAGGCACGGAACCCAGAACTCGTTATCTAGGTGAAAGGAGAGAGATATAATGAATCACTCTAACAAAGTATGGTGGTTTTTATTCTCTTCGATAGCCATAATGGCATTTTTCTTTATGTATATACGTATTAATGAAGGACTTTCGTTCACAAACCTAAATAATGTAGTTGGTTGGGGCCTTTGGGTTACATTTTACGTTTATTTTCTTGGCATTAGTGTTGGCTTATTTTTAATTTATGGAATTTATATTATATTTCAGTTACAAAATTTTCGAAAAATTGCCATCGTCGCTCTGTATTCCTCGTTAATAACGTTAGTAACAGGGATGCTATTTATATTTATTGACATAGGACATTTAGGTAGGTTTTGGACGGTTTTTATCAATCGTAATATTAGTTCTATATTGTCTTGGGAACTACATCTTTATGTAATATATTTCACAACAATAGTACTACTTTTAATTTTAGAAAATTGGCATTATATAGAAGAGAAACTATTGCAGCATCGATTGAAAGCGAAGATTAACGAGCATAAAGGTACGGTTATAAAATATATCACGTATTTGGGGATTCCGTTAGCAATTGCTGTTCATGGTGGAACGGGTGCTTTGTTTGCTGTAATTAAGGCACGCGTATTCTGGAACTCGGCAATTTTTCCAATCGTATTTCTGATTTCCGCAGTGCTGTCAGGAGTTGCTTTCTTGATTTTCTTATTGGGGTGTTTTCGAAAGCTAACAATAACCAAAGAACAACAGCGGTTAGTTAGTTTAACCTTTTTGTTTCTCTTAATCATAGACTTCATTACGGTAATGATGCAGTTTTTTGTACATTATTATTCTGACATTAGCGATGGCAAGGCTGTAATTAATTTACTTGTAATCGGCGATTATGCCAAATCATTTTGGCTAGGTCAGATAGGAATCGGTATCATTCTAACATTAGTACTGTTTGGCGTGTATTGGCTATTCACAAAAAGAAATCTAACAATACTATGGTGTAGTGCGATTACATGTTTAATTGGAATCTGGTTTATCCGTATGAATTTTATCGCGCCTGCGTTAAGTGTTCCATTGATTGAAGGTTTATCAGAAAGTATTTACCGATCTGCTGAATCGTTTAAGTACAAGCCAAGCTTCATGGAATGGATGTACAGTTATTTCATAATTTTATCAGGAATTATTATATTTTTGTTTGGAGTGCACAAGATTCCGGCTGTTCATGAAGCCATATACAAACAATCGATAGAGGATGTGATTGATGATGGTACGAATGAATCTCTCCCATTGTAGTCGGAAGCAATTTATCAGGGGTACGGTATCTTTAGGGGCATCCTTTTTGGTTGGTAAGAACTTGACGGTGAATGCCAATGAACCTCAGATCATTGAGGAGAAACAGGTCGCCACATGCTGTCATATGTGCGGTGGTGGAACTGGGGTTATTGCCACAGTTAGAAATGGAGTTGTAGCAGGATTAGAACCGAATGTTCATAACCCAATTGGAGTTTGCAATGTAGCGGACAGTTATGAAAATAACAGCCAATATGGTGGAGCTATGTGTCCAAAAGGATTATCCGGGATTATGGCTTTATATGATCCTGACCGAATAACGAAGCCGTTGATGCGAACGAATCCAGAGAAAGGAATTGGCGTTGACCCTAAATGGCGTGAAATTAGTTGGGACGAAGCCCTTTCTGAGATAACAACTGAATTACGAAAGCTACTAGAGGATGAACGTCCGGAGGCGTTAATTACCGTTTCGGAAAATTCGCTAGTTACTGATATACAAAAAGATTTTTGTAAGCTGTTTGGAACACCCAATGCTGGTTTTCATACAAATATATGTAGTGCGACTCGTAAGGGAGCGGCAAAAGCCGTTTTAGGTGTAGACGAACCACTTGGGGACTATCAGAATAGTAAATATATGTTACTTTTTGGCTGGAATCCATTGTCCGCTGTTAAATGGTCACATTTACCGCAAATTATTTTGAACGGGAAGCAAAACGGCGCAAAGTTAGTGGTAATTGACCCTCGATATAGTGAAACAGCAGCAAAGGCAGACGTGTGGCATCCTATCACCCCTGGAACGGACGGGGCCCTCGCCCTTGCTATGGCCCATGTAATTATAAACGCTAAGATTTATGATGAAGAGTTTATAAACAATTGGACGACGGGATTTTCGGAATATCAGAAATACGTTCAAGATAAAACTCCAGAATGGGCTGAAAAAATTTGCGGTGTCTCGGCGAATGATATTCGAAAATTAGCTATCGATTTTGCATCGAATCAACCTGCGATTGCAGATGCATGGATTGGGCCTGGGCAGCAATCGAACGGTTTTAATGCGATACGTGCTGTTTTTTTGTTAAATGTCTTAGTAGGTAGTGTAGACAAAAAAGGCGGTATGTTGTTAACGAAGGAATTACAATTGGGTCCATCAATGATTAACAAGTCTTCTTCAAATATCAAGCGCTACGATCAACTAGAAAAGTATCCCTTTGGTCATAAGTCAGGAGTATATGTAGAAACATTTAGACAGCTAGCACAGCAAAATGGACCATATCCAGTGGATGCTGCAATCATTACCATGAGCAACCCTGTGTTATCAGTACCGAATACGTTACAGGTAATCGAGGGCTTGAAACGGCTAAAATTCATTACCGTAATTGATAATTATTTAAGCGAGACGGCGTTAATGGCAGATATTGTATTGCCAGGAACAACATATTTAGAACGATTTGGTCTTGTAACTAGGGGTATTCACTGGCAGTATGTAGCACTGCGACAGCCTGTGAAACAACCATTGTATGGACAACTATCAGAGTCAGATATTTTTATCGAATTAGCTAAACGGCTACATTTGCGGGATGACAATGGTAATTTACCATTTGAAGAGATTGGCTATTTACAGTATCTGGATTATCGTTTACGCGGGAGTATAGCGAATATCTCGTTAGAGGAGTTACAGGAATTGCCAGGAGCTGTTTGGCGTTCTGAGCAAGAAACGCCGTATCGGCAGTATGTAACGGAACCTATCCAAACAGAATCAGGGAAATTCCAATTCGTTTTAGATAAAGAGAAGTATGCAGAGATGCCCCATATTCTATTGCCTGAATACCATAGGCGGATATGGGAGCCTGATGATAAATATCCGTTTTATTTACTATCATGGAAACATGTAACACATACACATTCTCGCACACAAAACAATCCTTATTTGTCAGAGCTAAAAGATTACAACCATCTCTATATAAATCCCGACACTGGGAAATCGATGGGTTTCGAAGATGGGGATGAAGTACGTGTAACTTCACCATATGGAAGTTTGCGAGCAAATTTAAAGTTCAGCGCAAGCATGCATCCTAAAGTAGTAGGCACAGATTGGGGCTTTGGCCATTGGGGATTCGGTGATTACGCAAAAGGGAAAGGGTTCGCAGTTAATAAACTAAATGACTTTATCGTAGATCAAGTAACTGGTCAAGCAGCGCATAAGGAAATATGTGTTAAAATAGAAAGGTTTTAAACAAATATCATCTAAGGGAAAACCCTGATAAAATATCAGGGTTTTTTTTATTTTTTAACGAATTAATTTAAAGGTTCCCCGAATATGAAATTAATTCATAATTGTATACAATTATTTCAGAACCAATATATATTTTTTAACTTAACGGAGGTGATTGCAATGGAAGATAAGAAAAAGCCGAAGCATTTTAGAAAAGACATTATCAAAAAGGGTTTACTTGTAGGAGGGGGACTCTTAGTAGCCAATGAATTGCTAACAGTGGAGCCTCTTATCAATGCAGCAGAAGCAAATACAACAACAAGTGTTAAACCTGTACCAAATTCGCTATCGCAGGAAGACAATATCATCCGTATGCAAAGAGAATTACATCAGGCTCTAGAAAAACCGATTGATCAAGTTCATTGGGTAATGGTGATTGATCAGAAAAAATGTGTTGCTTGTGATGGATGTACAGTTTCCTGTATCTCTGAAAACGCATTGCCACCAGGTGTGGTATATCGACCGGTTATCAAAGAAGAGGTTGGGACGTATCCGAATGTTAGAAGAAAGTTTACACCACGTCCTTGTATGCACTGTGAAAATCCAGCCTGTGTGAAAGTATGTCCAATCGCAGCAACATATAAACGAGAAGACGGTATCGTATCCATTGATTATGATAAGTGTTTAGGATGTCGTTATTGCATTACAGCATGTCCATATGGAGCTAGAAGCTTTGACTGGGGTGAGCATCACACAGATAATACACCAGAGGTTATGCCATATGAGATGGAGCCAGGGTACGAATATGGTGAAGCAAGAACTCGTTCGAAGGGAGTATCACCTGTAGGAAATGCTCGTAAATGTCATTTCTGTGTTCACCGATTACAAAATGGTATGTTACCTAGCTGCGTGACGACTTGTATCGGAAGAGCAACATATTTTGGAGATTTGAATAACTCAAAAGGCTTAGTTGCAAGTTTAGTAGGTAGCCCGAGAGCTACAAGATTATTAGAAAAACTAGGCACAAAACCAAGTGTGTACTATCTAACATAGTAGGAGGTGGAATCATTGAAACGTCTTTACTTTTTATTGATTGGTTTATTTTCTTTAGTTGGATTATGGGCAATTTACTATAGATTAACAGAAGGTTTAACGATGACAGCGCTAACTAGTAATGTAAGTTGGGGACTGTGGGTGGTATTCTATATCTTTTTTATTGGTCTATCAGCAGGGTCATTCCTTTTATCGACAATGGTATATGTATTTGGAATGAAGCAATTTGAGAAAATTGGTAAGTTGGCATTAGTATCAGCGTTCTTCGCTTTATTAGGAGGTTTGCTATTCGTTTTTATAGATTTAGGACATCCAGAGAGATTCTGGCATGCACTAGCGTATAGACAACTAGGATCTATATTATCGTGGGAAATCCATTTCTACCTCTTATACATGGCAATCATAGTGGCGGAATTATGGTACTTACTTCGTGAAGATGCGGCGAGATTAGTTGCTACTACTTCAGGAGTAAAACAAACATTTTTAAAAGCAGTAACATTAGGATACAAAATTCCAAATAGCCAGCAGAAACTAGCTGCTGATCGTGCTAAATCCCATAAATGGATGAAGATATTAGGAGTTGTTGGCATTCCAACGGCAATCGGTGTTCACGCTGGAACAGGATCGTTGTTCGCAGTAGTTATGGCGAAACATGTTTGGAATACGGCATTAACACCAATTATATTTTTAGTATCGGCACTCGTGTCTGGAGCAGCGCTAATGATGATTTTATATGCATTCTTAGTAGATAAAAACCGACAAGATAAGAGTATGTTACAGAGCCTAGAAAGCTTACTGATATTATTTATTGCCGTTGATTTATTACTGGTTGCAGCTGAATACGTAGTGGGGTTATACAATTATGTCCCAGATGAGAGAGGAATTCTTCTTGATATGCTATTTGGGGAACGCTGGTATATCTTCTGGCTAGGACAAATTACCTTAGGAGCGATAATTCCAATTGCTTTGCTGAGCAAGAGTAATAAGAGCTCAAAAGTCTACGGCCTAGCAGGGATATCGACAATTCTTGGTATCCTGTGTGTCCGCTGGAACTTAGTCGTACCAGCATACCTAAAACCACAATTGTATGGACTGGATGAAGCTTATGTCAACAGTCGCTTGCTATATGAATATACACCAAACATGATGGAATGGGTGGTAAGTTTTGGACTAATTTCGATTGTAGTACTATTATTTAGTTGGGCTTTAAACCTACTACCAATTATGGAGAATAAGGAGGTTGAACATAGCTATGAACAAACAGCCGAAAGAGTGCACGCTATCTAGACGCGATTTTTTCAAGACAAGTGCTTTTTTAGGTGGAACTGGATTCCTAGCAACAACTTTTCCGCTAGCCACGAAAAGTTATGCTAGCCAGTTAACATCTAAAAACGAATATCCATATACAAATTCAGAGAACATACTATACTCATCTTGTTTGCAATGTACAACGGCTTGTAGTATAAAGACAAAAATTCATGATGGTGTAGTTATGAAGATTGACGGAAACCCGTATAGTCCCATGACATTCGCTAAAAACATACCATACGAATTATCACCTGAAGACGTGACTCATATAGATGGCAAGTTATGTGCTAAAGGGCAAGCAGGGATTCAACATGTTTATGACCCTTACCGTGTCAGAAAGGTATTAAAAAGAAATGGCCCTAGAGGCTCTAATGAATGGATTACAATTCCATTCGATCAAGCTATCGAGGAAATTGTCAATGGTGGCAAACTCTTTAGTGCCATCGGAGAAGATAGAGAAGTAGAAGGTCTGAAAGATATTTACACTCTAAGAGACGCCAAAGTTGCGAAAGAAATGGCAGCGGATATTGCTAAGATACGAAAAAAAGAAATGACTGTAAAAGAGTTTCAAGATAAGCATCGTGACAATCTGCACGTTTTAATCGATCCTGAACACCCAGATAAAGGGCCGAAAAACAACCAATTCTTATTCCAGGTTGGTAGAATACACAACGGTCGCAAAGAATTCACAACTCGATTTGTAAAAGATTCATTTGGGAGTGTCAACTGGATTGAGAAAACTACTCTTTGTAGTCAAACAGTTAATAAGGCTTGGACTAAATCAACAAGCACATTTGAAAATGGCAAATGGACTGGTGGAGTTAAAACACCGCGTCCTGATCATGCGAATACGGAATTTTTAATTGTATTCGGCTCAATAATATTTGAAGCAAACTATGGACCTGTTCAACAATCGGAGCCAATTACAGAAGGTCTAGAAAGTGGACGATTGAAACTAGCAGTTGTTGATCCACGAATGACAAAAGTTGCGTCAAAAGCTTGGAAATGGGTTCCAATGAAACCAGGTGGTGACGGAGCATTTGGACTTGGTATGATTCGTTGGATTCTAGAAAATGAAAGATATGATAAGAACTTTCTACAAAATTCAACTGCGGCAGCGGCAAAGGCTGCGGGAGAGCCAGGCCTTAGCGATGCTACCTATTTAGTAAAAATTGAAGGAGGACGCGCCACAAAACAACTCAGAGCTGATGAAATTGGAATTGGGACAAAAGATCAGTTAGTTGTTCTAGTGGATGGTAAGCCTGTAGCAGTCAATCCGAATGATTCAGAACAGATTATTCGAGGAGAATTATTTGTAGATGCGTTATTAGAAACAGGCATTCAAGTTAAAACACCGTTGCAACTAATTAAGGAACAAGCGTATTCAAAGTCTGTTGTAGAATGGGCTGAGATTGCTGGCGCAGAAGAGAAAGATATCGTTGAGCTTGCACGTGAGTTTACATCTTACGGGAAAAAAGCATGTGTTGAATTTAATCGTGGTGTTTACAAGCACACTAACGGCTGGCATGCTGCACAAGCATTAATAGCATTAAACATTCTCATTGGAAATTTTGACTGGAAGGGCGGTACGGCACGTCCTGGTGGCGGCTGGACTTACGATGGTAGTAAAGAAGGACAACAATATCCTATAGGTAAGTTGCATACCAATAAACTTTCGAGCTTTGGGATTCCGATCACGAAAGAAGGCTGGCAGTACGAAGAATCAACCCTATTTAGTGGCTACCCAGCGAAGCGTCCTTGGTACCCATTTAGTGGAAACGTTGCGCAAGAAACGTGGCCAGCCATTAACGATGAATACCCATACCCGATGAAAGCTGTATTAATAAGCTCGCATACACCTATATATTCAATTCCTGGTGGGCAAGCACAATTAAAGACATTGTTAGATGTGAAAAAAGTTCCTTTATTAATTTCTTGTGATATCGTAATTGGTGATACAAGTATGTATGCGGACTATATTTTCCCAGATGTAACATATTTAGAGCGTTGGGGAACTCCTCAGCAATCGCATCATACTCGTGTACGATCAAGTCACGTAAGACAGCCAGTCATTGCTCCACTAACGGATACAACAACTGTTTTCGGAGAAGAAGTACCGTTGTGTTTAGAATCGCTAATGATGGCTGTGGCAGAAAAACTGAATCTATCAGGTTTTGGTAAAGATGCATTTGCAAAAGGATCCGGTTTGTATCGCCCTGAGGATTATTACTTCAAGTTAATAACAAACATCGCCTATGGAAATGGTCCTGGGGATGAAGTACCAGATGCGAATGAAACAGAAATGGAATTATTCCGAAAAACTCGAAGCTTTTTCCCGAAATATGTGTTTGATGAGGATCGTTGGAAAAAAACGATAACAGCAGAAGAGTGGAAAAAGTTCGTCTATATCATGAATCGCGGTGGAAGATTTCAATCCTATCAAGACTCATACGACGGTGATTTCATAAAGAGTAAATTCAAATATACGAGATTTTATATAGAAGATGTAGCCAATGCAAGACATTCAATGACGGGCGAATACTTCTATGGCTATCCAATCTATGAGCCAATCAAAGATTCGATGGGTAATGAAGTAAAAGATCAAGAACAATTCCAACTTGTCACCTATAAGGAGGCATGGGGAACACAATCGAGAACTATTTCAAACTACTGGGGTCAATTGAGCATTTTACCTGAAAATTACGTGGTTATGAATAAAATGGATGCTGATGCATTAAATATTTCTGACGGCGATATGGTTAGAGTAACTTCTACAAGTAATCCAGAAGGAACACACTTGCTAGATAATGAAAAATCTAGACCAATCGTAGGTAAAGTTCAAGCGATTCAAGGAATCCGTCCAGGTGTAATAGGGATTTCTACACACTTTGGTCATTGGGGCTATGGTTCAAATGACGTAAATGTAGATAATCAGGTAATTAAAGGAGACGCGCGCAGAGGACTGGGAATCCATCCAAATCCGTTGTTTAGATTGGATGAGCATCTGAACGGAACTCCCCTGAGTGAGCCAATTGGTGGTAGTGTATCGTTCTTTGATTCACGTGTTAACATAAGAAAAGTTTAACGTATAAAGCCGTGAGTATGATCCCCTCTAACTCTAGCTTTAAATAATAAAAATACAGCGACAAACATAAGCACTTCCTTTATGGGTAGCGTCTAGTTTGTAGGCTGTATTTTTTTGATAATTACTCTTTGAACCAAGTAGCAACAAGGAACCCCGCATTACTATCAGGATATTTCCCGCTTCGTGCTAATTCTATTTCTTTCAGATCGTGTATATCGGTATCTTTCATATTGATTAATTCGTTAGGATGAAGCATTAAACCATATGAATACTTAGGTGTTTTATGATAAAAAAAATCAATGTCCGTCTTCGTATAAAACTTCGCTTTAGAGAAAATGCTGTCAGGATTTTGCCCTTGATCGAGATATAAAAGGCCCCAAGGACTTTCTTTCTGGATGCAACCTATAGAGATGCGTCCACCTTTTTTGACAACTCTCATGGCTTCTGTAATAACTTTTTTTGGGTTTTGTACAAATTCGATAACCGTGTTGCCAATTACATAATCAAAAGTATCATTATCAAAAGGAAGAAGAGAGATATCAGCAATTTGATATTTTACACTGAGATGAGGGTATTGAAGTATTTTTGAATTTGCGACATCGATCATTGCTTGAGAAATATCAATTCCAGTTACTTGCAATCCTTTTTCTGCGAAATACATAGATATAATTCCAGTTCCACAACCAAGGTCTAAACATGTTTGTCCTTCAGTTGGCTGTAAAGCATGCCATAATAATTCTTTCTCGACCGTATACACAAATCCACCAATTGCATGTTCTAACCAAATATCGTAGTTGCTTGCAACTTTATCAAACGCACTCATTTTTGGACCTCCTTTTATAGTTTTTGGGACTCTATACCAATCTTGCATAGATAATATTAGAAATTTGCATTTTCTAGTAACAGAACTTACGTGATATAGTACGCAATAATAGATACATTGTAGCTCTAATAATAAAATATCACATCAATAACTCGTCTAACAAATGATATATTTTGAGAGTCTATAATTATAAAATAAGAGGTGGTTGCATGATAAACCCATGAGTAGTGAAAGAACAGATCGTGTACGATCCCAGTGATTCAAGATGGATAAAAAATTGTATTCAAATAATGCCTGTTTCAAAACATGTGCTTTTAACATTTGATGATGGGCCTAGTCGCCAACTTATACCGATATTAAATATATTAAAAGAGAAACGCGTGAGAGCCATGTTTTTCTGGAATACTAAGTTGCTATACAAGGAACGGCCATGGCAAAGAGTAATACGAGAAGGGCATATCATAGCTACTCATTGTCATAGCCATAAAAAATTAGATAATTTAACAAAAGAGCAACAGTATAAACAAATTAAAACGAGCATTACAATACTAGAAGATATTACAAGAATCAAGGTGAAATATTTTAGACCTCCATATGGTAGATTCAATGAAGATACTATGGTAATTTTACGAGATTTAAATGTTCTACCTGTAATGTGGGATATTTCCTCTTGTGACTGGATTAATAAGGAAGCACCCGAGAACATTATTTGTAATGTGATTAGTCATATTTCTGATGGTTCGATTATCCTTTTACATGAATTAAAACAAACGGTTACTATTCTTCCTCGGCTTATCGATGAAATCCGAAAACAAGGGTTTCATTTTACGCTACTCTAATAGAAAAATAAACTGTCTAAATGAGATGATTTTATGTTTGAAGGCACCTGAGGCATATCAGGACCTTTTTTATTTACAAAAGAGTAGGGGAAACCCTACCATCAAATAAGGATGACCCCACATTTTCTTCAAGATTGCAAGGCGTTATACTAAATATGAAGGCAAATTCATAATTTGGATTGCCAATTGAGGAGGTGTGGGAATGAAAAATAAGCTAGTCTTGAATAGAAGAAAATTTCTTCATGCTACTAGTGGTGTTTTATTAACAGGTGCTGCTTTAACGGTTTCAGGTTGCGAGCTCGAGGAACAAGTTCCAATCAAAGCACATTGTGGAATGATTATGGATGCTTCAAAATGCATAGGTTGTATGGCTTGTGTAGCGGCATGTAAATCTGAAAATAACGTACCATTGGGAGTTAGCAGAACAAGAGTAGTAGATGGAGAGCAGGGTAGCTATCCTAATGGAAATCGAATCTTCAAACCAGAATTATGCAACCAATGCGAGAATGCTCCATGTATTGAGCCTTGTCCCGTGGGCGCAACTTTTAAAAACGAGCGCGGGTTAGTAGTGATTGACCAAACCAAATGCATTTCCTGTGGACTATGCGTACAGGCATGTCCATACAGTGCTAGGTTTATTCACAAAATGGCGAATTCAGCAGACAAATGTGATTTATGTGAAAAAAGAAGACAGCAAGGTTTAATGCCGGCTTGTGCTGAAGTATGTACAACAGCTGCAAGAATATTTGGTAAAGTCACTGATAAAGATACAAAGTTTGCGCAACTATTAAAAAGATCGGACCTAAGTGTAGCTAAGCCGGAACTGAATACAAAACCACAAATTTATTATATTGGAATATAGATTAGGAGGTGAATGTAGTGACTAACGATAATAAAGAATTTGAAATCGAAAAAGAAACAACAGATAAAGATAGGGCTTCGAGAAAAGATTTTTTGAAGAAAGCTGGGATGGCAGGTCTTGCTGGAGCGGCAACATTGGCAACAAGCACTTTTCCGGTAAGAGCCAATCAGGATAGAAAAGCAAACAAAAAATTAGATTCGATAGGTACTGAGTTAGATCACAATGTAAGAAACGTATACACAAATTGTCTAGGCTGTGATCATCGCTGTGGGGTACGTGTCCGTGTAGAAGATGATAGAATTACTAGAGTCCAAGGCAATCCGTACAGCCCACAGAATATGGCGTTTGACGAGATTGAATATGCAACTCCTGCTAAGGAATCTTTAAAAAAGGCTGGTAGGATATGTTTAAAAGGTGGATCAGCAGCACACGTAGCGCATGATCCTTATAGAATTATTAAACCTTTAAAAAGAAAAGGTCCAAGGGGATCTGATCAGTGGGAAGTTATCTCTTGGAATCAATTAATTGAAGAAGTAGTAGAAGGTGGTAAGCTTTTTAAACATATTGGAGAAGATCGACATGTTGAAGGATTAAGAGAGGTTAGAAGTTTCGATCCGGTTGACCCATTACAACCAGAATTAGGCCCTAAGGCAAACCAAGTACTCTTTGCCAATGGCGGTGGAGGTTATCAGCAACCTAGACCAGGACTCATTACTCGTTGGACTGATTCATATGGAACTATTAACTATGTGGATCACACAGATGCATGTCAGCTAGGATGGTATATGGGATTCCGCTTTGCCAATGATTTCAAAGCAGATAACTGGCGTCCTGATTATATTAATGCGAAATTCATTATGACAATGGGTATTACTGTGTTTACAGGCGGAAAGCCTGGGTTAATAGGTATCTCATCTCTAGCTACAAAACGGGTAGAAGAAGGTCAACTTAAAATGGTAACTATCGATCCTAAGGCACCAAGAACGAAGTTGGCAAAATGGGTTCCAGTTAAGCCAGGTAGAGATATGTCGATACTGTTAGGTATGACTCGTTGGATTTTTGAAAATGGAAAGTTCGATACCAAATTCCTTGAGAATACTTCCGAAAAAGCTGCCAAAGCTGATAAGGAAAAGACTTATTCAGGAGCGACTTATCTGGTTATGCCGGAAAAACGTCGCCATGTGCGAGGTAAAGATATCGGTTATAGTGGGGACGATGCAGAAAAATATGTTGTTCTAGATCCACAAACCAAAGAAATGAAATTATTTGACCAAGTTGATCATGGAGAACTCTTCTATACAGGAGAATTGGAACTTGAAGGCAAAAAAACTCAAGTCAAGACGGGACTGACTGTTTGGAAAGAACTGACATATGAGCATACGCTTGATGAATATGCAGAAGATGCTGGTGTATCTAAAGCTACAATCATAGAATTAGCAACAGAGTTTACAAGTTATGGTAAACAGGCAGCTACTGATAGCTATAGAGGGCTTGGACATCAGCCAGGTGGCGCATACATTGGTTGGGCAATGTGGATGATGAACAACCTAATTGGGAATATCGGCCATAAAGGCGGACTTGTAAAAGCTGGAGGAAACTTTGATTATACAAAAGGTTATTATGATCTTAAGCTGTCAGGAGCTCCTAAAAAAGAGGGAGTAAGACTTGATAGAAGACAGTTTGAATATGAGAACACAACGGAATATAAGAATTTAGTCGCCGCTAACAAAAATCCATACCCATCAAAGCTGCCTTGGTATCCGCTGAATATACGAGGTGGTGCATGGTGTGAAATGTTTATGGGTGCAGATCATAAGTATCCATATCCAGCAAAGATTGCAATCACGTATTGGGCTGATTTAGTTTATAATAGCCCATCAGGGACAAGATTTGAGGAAACATTTAGTGACACTGATAAGATACCGCTTCATATTGCAGTAAGTACACAATATGGAATGACGGCAAGATTGGCTGACTACATTGTTCCTGATTGCACCTATTTAGATGGAATGTATTTCACATTAGGATATCATTTCTCACCAGTTAAAGTAAATGCTCTTAGAGCACCTGCTGTGACAAATCCTGCCGGAGTAACATTAGAGACCTTTTTAGCAGACACTGCTAAACGTTTAGGTATGGTAGGTTTTGGTGAAGGAGCAATACCTGATAAAAATGGAAAATTGCATCCGTTTCATATAAGTGAAGACTATTGTGCAAAGGCATATGCCAACATTGCATATAATGCTAAAACTCCGAGTGCATCAGCAGAAGAAATCAAGTTTGTTGAGGAAAATCACGTTTGCACGGATTTATTTAAAAAATCGATCACAGAAGAAGAGTGGGCAAAAGTATGTTATTTATTAGCTAGGGGTGGAGTCTTTGAGAACTATGAAGACGCATTTGATGCTGATGGGCTTCATAAACACACTCCTGCTCAACCGTTTTTCTTCTATAGTGATCGGTTGGCAAAAACTAAAAACCCAGCGACTGGCGAGCTGTGGCCAGATTTACCTCGCATTGATTTGCCAGGAAAAGATTTCTTTGGAAGATCCATTGATGAATTGGATGGACCTGAATACAATTTTTATCTAACATCAACAAAACATCCGACGATGACGAAGGGGAGATCACAGAATTTCTATTGGGCATTAGAAATTACGCCGGAAAACTACGTGGAAATCAATGTGAATGATGCTCAGAAGCTTGGTATAAATGATGGTGACAAGGTAAAGGTGTCATCTACAGTATTACCTAAGGGCGCAATAGGAAATGCTAAAGTCACAAATCTAGTTGCTGAAGGTGTTGTTGGTATCTACCACTCGTGGGGACAAAGAGGCTATGGTGCTACGGATGTCCAAATAGATGGAGCTGAGCAAGCAATCCAAGGTATGAAACTAGGCAAATGGAACGATAATCTCTTTGGTGAAGAGCTTAAAGGGTTTATCCATGGGAATCACGTAATCAAGGACTCCCGAAGAGGCAAAGGTATCTTTGCAAACGAGTTGTGTGGTTTGTTTGAGTATAATGGGAATCGAACCATAAGCGTTGATCCAACAAATGGAGCACCAAACTATTATTATCACAAAGTAAAGATTGAAAAGGTTTAAATTTCTCCCTTCTAAGTAAGTATATATTTTTTTTCCATAATAATAGTAGGAATGTAATTCCTACTATTATTATTTCTTACTTTAGTGTTATAGAGCATTTATAGATATTAATGTATACTAGATTGCAAGGGGGATTCGTTATGTTAAATAGGAAAACAATGATTTTTATGGCGATTATTCCGTTATTGTTGGGCACAATTTTCTTGTATGAAGTATTAAATCGTAATGATAAAGAATATGATGTTGTTTTTGCTGATCTAGAAGAATATAATAGCAAGCAAAATATAGAAGGTCAAAAGCTCAGAGTCGCCTTAGCTACTGGTATATCACCAAAAAGCAATTTGCAATATTACACTGATTTAATGCATTTTATTGAACAGAAAACAGGATTTCATATAGAAGTAATTCAACGGAAAAGTTACTCAGAGATTAATAATTTGTTATCCTTAAATTTAATAGATGTGGCACTAATTTGCTCTTCTAGCTATGTTATTCTCGAAAATGAAGTTGATTTGTTAGTTGCTCCTGAATTTCATGGAGAGCATCAATACCAATCATTTATAATCGTTAAGTCGGACAGTGATATTCATAGTTTTAATCAATTACAAGGGAAAACGTTTGCGTTTTCTGACCCAATATCTACAACAGGTTTTTTTTATCCTAAATCCCTATTGTTAAAGAGTAATCATACAATGGATAGTTATTTTGCGAATTATTTTTTTACTTACAGTCATGATAATTCTATTTATAGTGTTATAAATGGCTTAGCAGATGGGGCTGCTGTTGATAGTACAATTTTTCGGAAATTAACGAAACAAGACCCCTTGATATTAGAAAAACTTCGTGTCATAAATAGTTCACCTTATTATTGCAATTCGCCAATAGTAGCAAGTAAAAATTTAAGTCCCGATATTAAGAAACGTTTAATTGATGCACTTATTTCTATTAACGATAGTGCTGAAGATAAAGAACTGTTTCAGAAGTATGGCATTACGGGGTACCATGATGAAAAAACTGTTAATTATAAGGTAGTTAAAGATTTAGTACATGAGGTTCTAAATGAATCAAAATAATAATTTATTATATAAACTTTATGAACTAATAAAGCTTAATAGGCTATTGTCGATTCGTATAAAATTTATGGGTATTGTTGTACTGATGGTTTTATTACTTGGATATTCAAATCATTATGTTATTACTAAAAATCTATCCAATCTTATTGAAGAGCAATTACTGCAACATGCTAGGTCTCTTGGTGAGAATTTATCTGCTATAGTTGCCGATCCGGTTCTTACGAATAATCTTTACGAACTTCATAATATTATTGATAGGACGATTCGAGATGATATTCATGTCCGATATATTTTTATATTAGATACTAACAATAACATCGTTGTGAGCAGTCTCCCGGAACAATTACCGAAAGGGCTTCGTGAAATCAATGAAACAGTAAATAATGAGATTTCTATTAAAAGGCTACAAACAGACGAAGGAATAATATGGGATTTAGCGGCACCTATTGCCGATGGGTTGGCAGGCACATTACGTATTGCGATTACAGACGAGTATCGGGTACTTGGTATCAAACAAGTAACTAAGAATATTATTATAAGTTCATTTGTAATTATGTTTATATCACTTATATTGGCATATCTATTAACCCGCCTTTTGACAAAGTCTTTATTTACGCTTTACAACTTTACTAAACAACTGGGACAAGGAAAATACGATATACTTATAAAACCAGACATATGGGCTGGAAAAGAAATCAATAGCTTAAATAGTGCATTTTATGAAATGGTTAAGAATTTAAAGACTTTACGTGAAAAAGAAGAGAATGCGCAGAAGGCGAGAAAAAACTTGCTTCAAAAAACTATTAATGCCCAAGAAGATGAGCGGAAGAGGATTGCTAGAGAGCTACATGATGAGGCAAATCAACATTTAGCGGCTATAAACTATGGATTAGATAACTTACGGCATATAAATGATATAGATAGAATAAAAGCTGAAGCGCAGGAACTAAAAGTTCTTGTAAAAGAAGCATCCGATAGTTTGCGTGCTTTAGCATGGGAATTAAGACCAAAGTTGTTGGATGAATTTGGACTTGTATTAGCTATGAAAAAATATTTAGAATATTTACGTGTGCAATATGGCTTGATGATTAGTTTTACATCTAATGTTGACAGTATCCCTGTTCCGCATACTCATAAAATTTCAATTTACCGTATTGTACAAGAGGCACTTATAAATATCATCAAACATGCAAATGCAAAGAAAATTGAAGTTGCAATCCAAAAAAGTAAAGAAAATATTATTATAACTATAGATGATGATGGTATTGGTTTTGACCATTATGATAAAGAATCATTAGGAATATATGGGATGCATGAAAGGGCTACATTAATAGGTGGTAAACTGAATATAAACTCTAACGTTGGGGAAGGGACAACTGTATTATTGTCGTTAGAGATAAATGTGGAGGAGATTGAATAATATGGAAATTTCCTTAATTCTAGCAGATGACCACGTAGTTTTGCGTAAGGGTTTAGTAAATTTGCTGTCAAATCATGGTTTTCAAATTGTAGCTGAAGTAGGTGATGGGATAGAGCTGATAGAGGTTTTGAAAACTTCTAAAGCTGATGTTGTTATACTTGATATTTCAATGCCAAAGCTCGGTGGATTAGATGCTATTGAAGAGATTAGGAAAATATCTGATAGCATTAAAATCATCATGTTAACCATGCATAAGGATGTTGAATTTTTACAGAGAGCAATCAGTTTAGGTGCTAATGGATATGTTTTGAAAAGCACAGGTGAAGTTCAATTGGTAAATGCCATTAAGCAAGTTGTTAGCGGTGAGGTTGCAATAGATTTTGGAATTAGTGAATATATTCAAGAGGATTTTTTGGGGAATCTTGAGACGCATAAATCACATCCGAATGATAATCTGACAGTTTCATTAACATCTAGAGAAGTCGAAATTTTAAAATTAGTAGCCAAGGGATATACGGATAAAGAAATTTCAAATCGGCTGTACATTAGTGTAAAAACAATTGAAAAGCATAAAACAAATATAAAAAAGAAAATAGGAGTTAAAAGGTTAGCGGAGCTTATACGTTATGCTGTTGATCGAGGATTCATTTAATTCAATATGTAATCCATGAAACCCAGCAATGTAATGGATTACATTGCTGGGTCCGTTTTAGTAGCATAAACATTTAGGGCAATGCATTTTTTATAATTATAGAAACCGATATTGAACATAAATCGGTAACTCTCTTTTTTCCGTTACAGCACCTATTTTATATAACGGCAAATTGTTCTTTATAAAACGGTATTCAAGTTCGAGAGCCTCAGTTTCTGGGACTGTAAACAATAAACCACCCGAAGTTTGTGGATCGTGTAACAACCATTCCTCGATGACAGATAAGGGGGACAGATGCTCTACTTGATGTCTATAAGCCAATAAATTATTTCGCAAGCCTTCTGAAGCAGCTCCTTTTTCTGCTAAAAAAAATGTGTCAGATAGGTAAGGGATATACCTGCAATCGATATTCATTGAAACATTACTATTTATAGCAATTTCTAACAAATGTCCGATTAAACCATAGCCAGTTACATCGGTACTGGCATGGATTGTTCCTTGTTTCATAGCTTCAGAGGCGTATTTATTTAATTGAACAGCATGGGTAATGAATTCTTCAGTTTGTTGCTCACTAATGTATTTTCGATCAATAGCTGCTGTATATATACCAAAACCTAATGGTTTTGTTAGATAGATATGGTCACCAGGTTTTGCCATTGATTTAGAATAAAAGTGATTTAATTCTGCTTTACCGGTTACAGATAGACCGTATTTTGGGCAATAATCGTCGATTGTATGGCCCCCACCTATTATGACTCCCGCTTCTTTGCATTTATCTTGACCACCCTTGAGGATGTCTTCCAGGTAATGAAGTGGTAAAGTATTTGTTGGAAAACACACGATATTGAGAGCAATCAATGGGGTTGCCCCTTTGGCATAGATGTCACTTAAAGAATTAGCGGCAGCAATCAACCCAAAAATGTATGGGTCATCAACTACTGGAGTAATAAAATCTACGCTTTGGACGAGTAAAGAGTTCTTGTATGAATATGCTAAAGCATCTTCGCCAACGCCTGCAATTATATTCTGATCTGTTTCTGGATTGAGTGTACGCAAGACCTGCGTAAGGTCAGTCGACCGTATCTTACAAGCTCATCCAGAACCAGGGGAGAACGAGGTCAGTGTAATCGATGAGTTTTTCATGACTATTAGCTCCTTCGAAAAAGTAATTCTTGTATTATATTAACACATTTTACGGTTGAGGTGAGAATCTTGGAATTTCATCAACTAAAAACTTTTTACTATGTCGCTACTTATTTGAATTTTTCAAAAGCCGCGGAAAAGGTTTCATTAAGTCAACCAGCAGTTTCGCGGCAAATAGAATCATTAGAAAAAGAATTCAATGTTTCTTTATTCAATCGATCGGGGAAACGGGTCAAACTGACTGATGCTGGTAATCGTTTGCTACAATATTCGCAAAAAATTCTCATGGTCGCTGAAGAAACAGAAAAAGCAATGCTAAATCATAGTAGCATTGAAGCAGGAGAAATTTCATTAGGGGCTGGTACGACGGTTGGTAATTATATTGTTGCACCTTTGATTTGTGAGTTTATGAATCGCTATCAAGATATTCATATTGATTTAAAAATTGATAATACGACTGCTATCATTGAACAAATGAAAAAAGGCTCTATTGATATGGCTATTATCGCTAAATCTCTAAATCATCCCGAATTTTATTACCAGCCAATTATACAGGATGAAATTATATTAGTTTGTAGTAAAGAACATCCTTTAACTAATATTGAAAATCCAGCCATTGATCAAATTGAAAAAGAAATATTCTTCCTAAGAGCAAGGGGGTCTAATACCAGAGAATGTACGGACAAAATTTGTGCAGAAAATCAACTAAATCCAATTCGAATTAACGAATTTCAGACGAATGAAGCTATTAAACAATCAGTTAGTAGCGGATTTGGTATTGGATTTCTTCCTGTGTGTGTGATGAAAACGGAGTTGGAATGTGGTCGTCTCGTTCCTATAGGCAATATGAAATACAATAGAGAGTTTGCACTAGTTTATCCCAAAAGCAAATACCCTTCTTCAGTAGCTCTTATTTTTAACTCGTTTCTTAAAAAGAATATATATAAATATTCATATGTTATTGAATCATCTTTGTAACATACGTCAAGTTCCCGTTGGGGTCTTTTTCATATATGTAAATGAACCGACCCTTTCATGCGCTTTCTGGAGAATGTGCAGATGGAGTGTTGTCGGGTATACATTGTTTAGAAAATTAGAGTAACAACAAGCCGTCTATGTTCCAGTTGGTAAAAACTTAACGGACCTTTTGGCTTTATATAATGATGATATTACGAACATAACAATCCTGCTGGATAGTTATATATTTTGTGAAGATAATTAAATTAGAGGAGGTCTTGCCCTCCTCTAATTGAGTAATTATTGAAGTACGCTCTTTAACTCTTCCGATAGGGTATCTCTCTTCTCTGACGAAACACTCCAAACATCGTAAGCTAATTTGGTAGCATTGGTATGGTGGTGTATGAACATCGAATATGGTGATGATGCTTGGTGATGTTGAACAAGGCCGTCTATTGCATCAGAGTATGCTTGGATAGATTCGCTCAATAATACCAAAAATTCGTCTAATAGTTTAACGTCAATTCCATAAACAATGACAAGTGCGTTTTTCTGGGACTTTAAGCGGTCTGATTTACTCTTGGCATTTTTGATAAACTCTTGGGCGCTGGCTAAGTGCTTTTGATCTTTCTGCTCTTTTTGCGCTAAGGAATAATCAACAAGCTGCACCCGATAGGTGAAGTCCGTCAGATCCTTGGCAAAACTTGCAATGTCATTGTACAATTCCTTTTCTCTATACAACTGCAGTGTATCATCTTGATCCAACCGAATCGTCTCTATTGTGGCATCCCAACCAATGGTAATGCCAGCTTTTTCTGCGATAGGACGAACTGGGAGATATGAATATCCATTATACACAATTGGATACAGAGGGACTCCTTTGTCGGATGGGGTAAAGGGCTCGCCATTCCATAGAATTTTTAAGTTGCGATTGACTACAGCGTTGATCTTTTCTGTAGGTGATAGGGAGAATACTGTGACTGGAAATAATAGCGATATGATTAGGATGAAAATCAGATATTTTCTCAAAACAATCAACTCCTATAAAATGTTACTTCCATTGTATTCCCCTGTCCTAATAATCAGTACAGCATTTTAATTTTTGCTGCGTAGGATATTCATTTAAGTTTTAGGGAAAATAATAATGAATGAAGCTACATGTAGAAAGGAAGGGATTATATGGACTGGCATGAATTAAATGATTTAGGCGATCAATTGAGAGATATCGGACATCGCAGAAGAGAGTTAGCTGAGAAGATCGTTTCAGAAGTGGAAGAGGGAGACCAAGAAGAGTCCATTCATTTATATCAAGAGTTAAGCTCGTTAAGTAACTCGGCGATTGAACTAATGACGAAACAAAAGCGTATGATTGAACAGAAAATCAAGCGCTTACAGTGAATATGTATTAAAAGGCAGCTCATAATCGAGCTGCCTTTTAATACTAGTATCAATCATATCGTCCTAATACACCCGACATTGGTATAAACAAATGTTTATCATTTTGATTCGTTAATTTTTATGGAAGTCAATCCTAGGAGACTGCCTAACAATCCCAGGATAAGGCTAACACCAAATATTAGAATGCGTATATTGCTAATTACATCAGCTTTCAATGGAAGAGGAATAAACGGCATTAACCCCTTTAATTGAGTAAAAATGATATTGATTATGGTAACGATTCCAAGTGTAGCTAGGGCACCTCCGGTAACGGTTAGTAACACCCCAGCAAGTACAAACGGAATCCCGATAAAAGTTTCAGGTGCTCCAAGCAATCGTAAGGTATTAATTTGGTCCCTGTTATTATAGATTCCCTGGCGAATCATATGAGAGATTATAATAATGGTAGTAATTCCAACAGCAATGATAATTAGCGAGCCGATTAATTTAAGCCCTTCGGTGAAGTCCTTAATCTGTTCCAAAACCTCTCGGTTATCCCTAACATACTCTATACCTTCAATGTGCTGGACATTATGTAATACTGAATCCATATCGTCTAGATTGATGCGAATTTCAACAAAAGGCTCAAAGGGATTTTCCTTAAACAATGTAAGTATATTTGCTTCATCTCCAAGGAGTTGTTCCATTTGGATACGGGCCTCAATCTCCGAGACATAGCGCGCGTCTATTACCCCTGGAAGTACTTTTACAGCTTCCACTACGGACATCCCTTTAGCTTCATCGATTTCTTCTGAAAAATAAGCGCTTATCTCGGCTTCTTCACTAAGCGTAGAAACCAATTGGTCTCCGATGAACCAACCCGCAAAGACCATGCCCAGAATAAAGAATATAAGTCCAGTGCCAATAACGGAAAACAGGTTAGACAGCGGGTGAAGGCGAATAGTTCTTAATGCTTCTGATATAAAATAACCTAGGTTGTATATGAATGTCTTCATTCCTGTTCACCTCGTTCCACCCTGACTTCGCCCGATTTCACACGAATAAAGGTAGCCTTTTGGTTTCCTTCAATTAGATGCGTGGCATGAGTTGTCAATATAACTGTCGTATTCTGATCCTGAAAGGAGGCAAGTAAATTCAAAATATTCACTGCGTTTTCACGGTCCAGGTTGCCAGTAGGTTCATCCGCGATAATTAACGCTGGTTTTCTTGATACAGCACGGGCTATCGCTACCCTTTGTGCCTGGCCCCAAGACAAATGCTCTACAGAAGTATAGATTTTATGCTCTAGCCCAACTTTTACTAAGGCTTCCATTGCATCTTCTTTCATTCTTTTAGGTGACATACCTAGAAAACGCATTCCCATCATAACATTTTCCAAGGCCGTCCTTCCCTCAATCAGTTTAAATTCCTGAAATACAGGCCCTATGGTTTTACGAAGATTCCGGATAGAGCCAGCTTTCCCTTTCACCATCGAAACTCCTGATACCTCAAGCTTCCCACTGGTCACGTACTCCATTCCTAGAAATAGCTTAAGCAGGCTAGTTTTGCCTGAGCCGCTAGGGCCCGTGATGTATACCAATTCTCCGCGTTTTATTGTTAGATTCACATCTCTTAAAGCAACCGTTCCATCCTTATAAGTTAATGATATGTTCTTTGCCTCTATCATCGTAATATGCCTCTCGCTCCCTTTAGATTCGGTCTAATTTCAAACACAAGACGGCCCTCATGAATCTGCACATTGTTGATTGTAAACTCAAAGATTAAACTATCAGCTAGGGATTTAAAATCAATCAGTAGCGGTCCTTTTTGAAACAATTCATTCATAGAGGCCTGATCCAAGGGTAACCCATAGAAAGTGCCGCTTGTAACTCTATACTCTATTGCAGTATCACCGACAATTGTAAAATTACCTTCAAGCAAAAGATGCTTATCAGGAAAATCAATTAAGACCTCGTCCTTTTTAAAATGGAAAACCGTGTTAGGATATTTGGAATGTTCTTTTAGTATACGATTGAAAGTATCCTCTGTAAGAGTTCCTTGTGCCCTTAAAAAATCAATTTTTAGATTCAAGTCCTCCATCGTCAAATAATCACTTTCGATAATCCGCGTAATATCCTCTAAGAAATCTGCAAATAGCTTCTTGCAATCCAACCACATAGTCTCTAGGTTTAGCAGTTGCTTTTGGTAAACAGCAAAATCTCCCTGTAGGGAGGCTAGGTATTGTTCCTGCTCGAGCTTCAGTAGCTCAATCTTATGTAAATTTTCCAAGAGCTCGGTTTTTTTATCCTCCAGAAGACCTGCTTTTGCATCCAAAATAGTCTTCTCTATCTGAAGAGTACTTTGCGCTGACTCAAGCTCATTTAGTAAATTGCCGACATTACGCGATAGATCTTTCAATACATTGAGACTTTTAAGGAATTTTGATAGGCTATCCGCACTAAACAATATTTCAAGGTAAGTAGCTGGGCCATTTCGTTGGTAATTGACCAAAACCTTCTCCAATATGTCCAACTGCCAATCATAATCCTGCTGCTGTCTAGAGATTCCTTCCGTCAGTTGTTTCATCTGTTGCTGCAAAGCGTCTATATCGGCAGTAATTCTTTCTTCCTGCTGCTTCATCTCCTTAATATCTTGAGCGATAGAAAAGAGTTTCTCTAGGACAACCTCTTCATCAGCGGAAATACCTGTAAGCTTTTCTTTTGTCTCCTCGATTGGTTTAACAGAGGCAAGAGATTGGAAAGGAAGGATGATAAAAGAAGAAATTAGTAGAAATGCGGTAAAAAAGCGCCCCCATTTTCTGAAACTTGTCATTCTGCTCTCTCCTTTGTATTTCTATCAAAATATCATCTGTTTTAGTAGAAATTATACTATTCTTTAAGATTCCTTACTAGATATTCTATAAAAATGTTGATTACTAGATGAGCATATCAAAACTCGCACAGCAAAACTTAAGAAGGGGAGGTGCATCTGTACATTAAAGGAAGAATTAAAAATGTTACAATCTTATGGATATATTTAGGATATAATTTTTACATATTGTGGTACAATAGCAAGGAGGAAAGTTGCTCCAATTATGATAACTGTAAGCAATGGAGTTAATCAATAACAGTTAGGAGAGGGAAACATGAAAAGAAAAGGTTTTGGTGGGTTTTTACTGTTAGTCATGTTCTTGAGTATATTGCAAATTTCTTTGACCGTAGGAAGTGTATTAGCTGAGGGAATAACAAACGTGCCAAACCCTGGCATTCAAAATTTTAATAGTTATACTGAAAAACCACTTGAACCGGGGACATGGGTTAGCACAGACCCTGCTGGATATTATATTGTAGAGGGATTTAAAGTGGTAAGTAGCCATGCAGTAAAAGTAACGAATGTTAAAGCAGATCAAGATGGAGTTTTTATTGACGAACCAGCCCCTAGTTCAGAGGAAAACGTATTTTTTGAAATAAAAACAACAGGAAGTTTTAGACTAAGTTCGTTAATTCTAGATTCGTTTGGTGACCACCCTCCATCGTATACGGTTAGGGTGGAAGGATTAGTAGGGAATTTAGTAGTGCACACACAGCACGTTACAGTAAATTCTAACAATCAAAATATAGTAATTAACTCGCCTGTAATTACGGCGATTAGAGTACACTACATAGCTGATAGTACGAGAACTCACCAATTATTCTCACTCGTAAGCTTTACAATCACAGAACCATCTGCTAATTTACCTGAAAGTGTCTTTGAGTTTAATAGTTCTACTAAAACGATAACAGCTTACAAGGGGAATTTCAATGTACCTGTTACCATTCCAGTACAAATTAATGGAGTAGATGTTGAAGTTATAGGAGAAGAGGCATTCCGTAATAAGTTATTAACTGGAGTAACAATACCAAGCACGGTAAAGACAATTGGTAATAATGCGTTTAATGGAAATCGTATCGATTCTATGAATATTCCTTCATCAGTAGAAACAATTGCGGAAGGAGCTTTTGCTAATAATAGCTTATCGACAGTGATAATCCCAGAGGGGGTTACTTCATTAGGTGAATTGGCCTTTTATCATAATGAGTTAGTTAGTGTGCAGTTAGCTAGTACTCTAACCTCGATAGGAGCCCATGCCTTTGAACATAATCAGCTTACGAATGTAGATATTCCTAGTGGAGTTACTGTTATCGAAAACAATTCATTTGCCAGTAATAAAATAACAACAATAACACTTCCGAGTGGAATTACTTCCATTGGAAATTATGCGTTTGCAAACAATTTGATTGAAAACATAGTCATTCCTAACAACGTTACGACGATTGGTGCTTATTCATTTTTTACTAATAAGCTAACAACTGTAGGGATCGGCACTAGTGTAACGACTATAGGAGAGGGAGCTTTTCGTACCAATGAATTAACAGAAGTTGTAATACCTAACAATGTGAGAACAATTGGTGATCTGGCATTGGGTGGAAATCCCTTAACTCGGATTACTATTGGACAAAATGTGGATATTACAACAACAGGGAGTACAACGTTAACATACCCTCACTGGTGGTTTGAGAGCTTTTATTATCATCATTTTAACAGGGAGTCTGGTACGTATGGCTATCAATTTGTTAATGATAGTTGGTATTGGTTATTATTAAGGTATAATGTCTCCTTTAACGTCGATAGTGGTTCTGATATTAATCCTCAAATCGTTAAATTAGGTGAGAAGGCAAGTCAACCAGGAAGTCCAACTAAGAGTGGATATACCTTTGGTGGATGGTATACCGATAATACGTTTACACAAGCGTTTGACTTTGAAAATACTGAAATTACAGGCAGTATAATGATTTATGCAAAATGGGTAGCGATAGCTCATACAGTAACTTTCCTAGACTGGAATGGCACAGTACTGAAAAGCGAGACGGTTAATCACGGCACGTCAGCAACAGCGCCGGAGAATCCCACAAGAGCAGGATACACGTTTACAGGCTGGAATATAGCATTTAGCAATATAACCAATGATTTGACTGTGAGTGCCCAGTATATTATCACCAGCTATGACTCCGATTCAGGTGACACAGGAGGTAGTGGAGGAGGCACAACAGCGCCAGCACCGACACCTGTACCAGCTACAGATACACAAGTAATAGTCATAGTAAACGGAGAACAGCAGAATGCAGGCAAAGAAACAGTCATCGAACAAGACGGAGCAAAAATTGTAGAACTGCGGGCTGACAATAACGTATTGAGTCAGAAGATAGACGAAGCTATCACCCGAAATCTAGCAGAAGGTAGACAAACTCAAAATGTGGTAGAAATACCGGTAGCAACTCAAGGGGCCAATCAAATTCGCAGTGTACTGACAGGGGACATAGTCAAAAAAATGGAAGACAATCAGTTCACACTAGCCATTAATACTGAAAAAGTAGACTACATCATACCAGCCAAAGAAATAGCCATTGAAAAAGTAGCAGCCATCTTAAATGTAGAACCAACATCCTTACAGCAAATAGAAATAGAGGTACGAATAACTAATAGCAATGCAACCATAGTCAATGAAATAAACGAACGAGGAAGAGCCCAAGGAATCGAAATAATAGTGCAGCCAGTGGAATTCCAGCTAGTGGCTAGGACTACAAGTATTACCGGAGAGGTGCTCGAGACAGCAGTGAGTCATTTTACAAGTTATGTATCCAGAGTGATAGAAGTGCCGCCAGGAGTAGACCCTAACAAGATTACCACGGGTATCCTGTACAACCCAGACGGAACCTTTGTTCACATACCTACCAATGTATTTAGACAAGATGGCAAATGGTACGCGAATCTGAACTCTTTGACCAACTCCACTTATACTGTAATCTGGAACCCAATAACCGTAACTTCAGTAGAGAATCACTGGTCAAGGGATATTGTCAATGAAATGGCATCACGTGTGATCATCGCGGATCACGAAAGTTTCACCCCAGATACAGCAATAACTAGAGGAGAATTCGCCGACTACATCGTCAGGGCGCTTGGGCTATATAGAGTCGGAGTATTCAAAGAACAACAATTTAAAGATGTTAGCAGTACACATAAACTAGCTGACTCCATCACCTTGGCAAGCAGATATGGCATCATACTAGGCTACCCTGACGGCACATTCATGTCAGAAGCAACCATCAGCCGTCAGGAAGCTATGACCATGTACGCTAGAGTTATGGACATCGTCGAACTATTGGAGCAAGAGATCAATCTAGAATCTAAATACACCGATGTTGCAGACATCAGGGCGTGGGCATACGAATACGTCAAGAAAACAATCAGTGTAGGAGTCTTCAAGGGCAGAACGGAAACTACAATCAACCCGTTAGGCACATTCACGAAAGCAGAAGCAGCTACAGCCATACGTAATATGTTAATCGGAGCAGAACTTATCAACGATAGAAATGTAACTGCGAAACCTTAGAATAGCAATGTCAGAAAAAGTGTACCCTTGTAAAAGACATTTTTAAAAAGACTATGCTACAGTAAGGAGATGATTTCTGTATTTGAACAGGAGTCATCTTCTTTACATTCCATTGATATCTATTAATATCATAGTAGCCCATGTATGTCTTAAGTTCCCTTTTTATTTACTCTAAACCTCACGCACAAAGGTTGAGGTTCACTACGTATGCGATTATTAATACTAAAAACATATTGACAAAAATACGACAAGGCTTTATGATTTATTTAACCGAACGTTCAGTAAAAATATTTGAGGTGACAAAATGCCGAAAACAGACGGAGATATCACAAAAAAGCGAATACTACAAGTGGCTGAGAAGCTATTTTCAGAGCATGGTTTTGATGGAACAGGTGTGGATAAGATTGCTAAGGCAGCGGGAGTTAACAAAGGATCCTTGTATTATCATTTTAAAGATAAGAATGACATTATAGAATCACTTTTCCAGAAAATTATGAATGAGATACAAGACAATATCAACCTATTGCCAAAGGGAGCAAGCCAAGTAAAGGAAGTGAAAATTGAAGATAAAATCAAATCAGAAATTCAATATTTAAATCAAAAGAAACAAATCTTATCGATATTACTTATGGAGACTCTAAAAAGTGGGCAATCAATGGACTCCTTTATTAAATGTATGGAGATGGTAATTAAGAAGGAATTGCACTTTATGCATGAGAAAGAAAAAGTAGAAAGTCTATCGGAAGAAGACTTACAAAGATATATGGTCCATGAATTTTTCACTGGGATAATGCCAGTTATATCCTTTGTTACCTTAAAGGATAAGTGGTGTAACTATTTCAATTGTGACCAAGATAAAGTGCTAGAGTACTTTATGGAATCCTTTATCGATTCGCATATCAAGTCACATAGATTATAGCACTGGCATCAAATTTTTTTGTCAATTTTATCAACCGAATGTTCGGTTAAAAAAAGGAGGTTTTTTTTATGAAGGTATTTCTTACTGGTAGTACGGGATTGCTAGGCAGTAATATTGTTAAAGAGCTAAAGGAAAAGGGCTACTACACGAAGGCGCTTGTGAGGTCTTTTGTTAGTGAACAGCGAATAAACGGTAAGGATGTAGAAATAGTTAAGGGAGACTTGCGAGACGTAAAGGGATTTGCACAAAAGCTAGAAGGTTGCGATGTATTGATTCATGCAGGAGCATATTTCACTGAATTTTTTCAATCGGGAAATAGAGATAATGCGCTTTACGAAATCAATGTTAAAGCTACAGAAATGCTATTCCAAGAGGCGTACAAACGTGGTGTAAAAAACATTATTTATGTTAGCTCAACGGGCGTTTTAGAAACGTCAGCTAAATCTGTCGCTACGGAGAATACAGCATATACAGAAACGGATAATCCTTACTTTAATAGCAAGATAGAAGCCGAAATGAAAGTGAAAGAATTCATCAAAGACCATCCTGATGTCCGAGTACTAACGATTCTACCAGCGATTATGATAGGCCCCAATGATTATACACCTACCAGAATGGGAGCCTTTGTACAAAACTTCTTAAGTAACAAACTGCCTATTATTCTACCCGTTAACATGGTACTTGTAGATGCTAGAGATGTTGCGAAAGCGATTATCTCAGCAATTCAAAATGGAAAAAGCGGTGAACGATATATCATTGGTGGGAATGTTTACTCCATGAAACAAATTTGCGAAACATTATCGGAAGCTTCAGGGCAACCCTTGCCTAAAAGAAAACCGCCTTTCTCTGTAGTCTATATATTATCTGGTTTCCTCTCAGCAATTTCTAAAATTACAGGAAAGACTTCTCCACTTCCGAGAAGAGACGAACTACTTAAGATGAAGGACCCAAAAGGCTATTCGTCGGAAAAAGCAAAGAGTGAGCTAGGGATATCCTTCCGACCTTTTCCTGAAACGATACGCGATACGGTGTATTGGTTTAAGCACGAAACTAAGTAATCTTAAAGTAATAATAGCAACGCAAACTATAGGTGTATATTGGAGGTGCTTAAGGTGGCGGCATTAGCAATGTTTTGTGAAAATATTGCAGGTAAATTAAGTAATGGTGGTTTCAGAATGACCCCTCAACGTAGAGTTGTTATAGAAATCATGGTAATGAATCATGATAAACATCTTACCGTAGATGAAATCTATGAGTTAGTGAAGGAAAAAAGTGAGGATATTGGATTAGCAACAGTGTATAGAACCCTAAGCATGTTAATGAAATTAGGGGTAGTGTCAAAAATAATTTTGGATGATATTCGTAATTATTATGAGATTAAACTTTCTAAATATGATCATTATCATCTAGTATGCAAAAAGTGTGGGAGAGTTATTGAGGGGAAAAATATCTTAAAAAAGTATGTTGAGGAAATCGTTAAGAAAGAGCATGACTTTATGATTGTTGATAAAAAGATAGTTTTTTATGGATTGTGCGCAAGTTGCTAAGTTTTTAAATATTAACGTTGAGAGAGGAAGTGCTTAGTATGAGTGGTAATAACAAAGACGCAACAATTAAGGGGAGTTTTTGGGGTGCAACTATATTTTATGTTTTCATAGCATTTGAGTTTTTATATATGGCAAGCCCCTTCGCTATCTATTTTTATTCCGCATATAATCCAGCGTTAGATTTTTTTAATCAGTCCGTTACATGGTCATGGATGATTAGTTTCTTTTTGCCACATATTGCTAAGACCTCAATACCTATATTTAATATTATCCCGTTCATAGGAGGGTTTCTGGCTACTTTAGGTTTCTTATTCTTCTGTATCGGAGCAATACAAGTATATTACTACAAATTAGCTAAAAAAGGGGCAGTAACTGGGGGAATCTATCGCTATATAAGACACCCTCAATACACATCGTTTATCGTGTGTAGCTTTGGATTACTTTTGTTATGGCCACGATACATCATTCTCATCATGTTTGTCACGATGCTATTTGCCTATTATCTTTTGGCTAGGGTTGAGGAAAGGGAATGTGAAGCGAAATTCGGTCAATCCTATCTTGACTATAAGAACAAAACAAATATGTTTATTCCAATTAAATTTAACTTATTTAGAAAAATAAAATTTGCTCATAGGCCATTGCTGGCGAGAATTGCTGTGATATTTGCAATCTATATAATTACGGTTATAGGGGCGATTGGACTGGCAAGAATGCTAGACAACATGACATTAAATAGCCTATATACCTACTATACAGTTGATGCTGCCTATATATCTATAAGTGAGATTGATGAACAGAAAATGAAAAAAATTATTGAAATAGTGACATCAAATAAACAAGTACTTAAGATGCTGGAACGTACGAATGATGAAGATAAGACAAAATATTTAAACTACATACTACCTAAGGAGTGGTATGTATCAGAGATTCCAATGAAAGGAATAGACGGTAGAGAAGGCGTTACTCCCCATCTGTCACCTAGAGATTATGATCGTGATTTGTATAAGGTAATCTTCATAAAGGCGGAAATACGTGGAGAAACAGAAGCTATTGGAAAAGACATCATAACGCGAGTTTCAAATCTGACACCGATTATGGAAGTATGGGTCAACACAGCAAGTGGGGAAGTGTCACTGGTAGAAGAATTAACACAAAGGTTTTATATCAATATACCCGTAGCCATTTACTAAAGCTACAAGTCGTTCGAACTACCCTATTAGCAAGGTGGTGAAAGCATAAGATGAGTTGGTATAGGATTGGAATATTAGTATTGGTTATGATTGTACTCTTCGGAATTGTGATTTGGTATTATTATACGCGCCCACTTTATATAGGACCAGTATCTGCACATTTTGATGGGAGGCAATTCTACTATAAAGAAAGTAATACATTTAGAGATACTATAAAATGGCTTAGGGAAATGGAGATGGTTATTTGGCCAGATTGGATTAATGACCCACTGCAAAAGGCTCCAGAAGAATATGTGAAGATGGGTGAAATAAAAGTTACGTATATTAATCACGCAACCGTATTGATTCAAGTGGATGAGGTTAACATTCTTACCGATCCAATCTGGTCGGAAAGGGCCGGTTGGGATGGCAGAGTAGGAGTAAAGCGAATTCGCGCACCAGGAATAGCATTTGAGGATTTGCCTAGAATTGATGTGATTCTGATTAGTCATGATCATTTTGATCACTTAGACTTACCTACAATTAACCAGTTAATAAAAGAGTATAACCCTCAAATATTAGTAGGATTAGGCGTAAAATCGGTAATTGGTACGAAACGTTCATCGAAGATCACAGAAATGGATTGGTGGCAAGATTGGACATTGCCTTATACGGACATAAAGTTCACATTTGTTCCTGCCCGACACAATTCTGGGAGGTCGATTATTGGACGTAATCGCACATTATGGGGAGGATTTGTGATTGAAGGTTCTGGGGGAAACATCTATTTTGCAGGGGATACAGGGTATGATGAATTGTTTTTGGAAATCAATAAACGTTTTGGTAGCTTTCAATTAACGATATTACCTATAGGCAGCTATGAGAAAAGGTGGTATATGATTCACCATCATATGAATCCAGATGATGCTGTCCGAGCACATATGACACTTGAATCACTACAAAGCATTGGAATACATTACGCCACATTTAATGAACATCCTGAACAAGCTGTCGATGCTCATGAGAAAGATTTACTCATTGCGCTAGAAAAATACGGCTTACCAAAAGCAAAGTTTTGGGTACTTGGGTTTGGAGAAGGTAGATATGTAATAACCGTAGATGAAGATGAACGAGAAGTAGAGTGATTTTGTATACCCAAACATAGGGAGGTCTTATCAATGAATAATCATCAAGTATGCTCTATTGATCATGCAAAGAGCCTAGATAATAAATTGAGGGGAATCATCCAGAACCCAAATAAAATACTGGGGAATTACATTAATAAAGGTATGTTGGTAATAGATATTGGTTGTGGTCCAGGCTTTTTTACCACTACCATGGCAGAACTAGTTGGAGATAAAGGCAAAGTTATTGCAATCGACTTGCAAGAAAAAATGCTAGAATTCCTAAAGGATAAAATTCGCGGGACAAAACTTGAAGAAATCATTATAACGCATCAATGTTCAGAAAGAAGTTTAGAACTATCTGCTGAAGCAGATTTTATATTAGCTTTCTATATGGTGCATGAAGTTCCTTGTCAAAAAACATTCTTTCAAGAAGTTAAATCATTAATCAAGCTAGATGGCAAGGTCCTTGTAGTTGAGCCATTCTTCCATGTCAGCAATAGATCCTTTCAAAAAACAAAAGAAATAGTAAGTAATATGGGATTCGAGATTATAGAAGAACCAAATATGTTTATGTGTCGTTCTATCGTATTAAAAAGCAAGAGTTAATCATAGTAGATTATAGCTTGACAACTATTTTTCAGGCACAAAAAAGAGGTTTCGGCATACTTGCCGAAACCTCTTGAAGCTTTGGTACTACTAATTTGGCGGGAGCGTCTGGGAATCGAACCCAGCTACGACAGTCATGCCGTACGCGCGGTTTTGAAGACCGGGAGAGACACCAGTACCCTAACCGCCCCCATAATGGTGAATGTGTTTAATGAGAGTAATTTTTAATATACCATATTTATAATGCTTATTCAACCTGTAAACCTTGGGAACATTCTAAAAAAATCTGCATAAATCAATAGAAAGTTCTATATGATGTACCAAAAAGAAAGATATTGGGGTGATGATATTGTGAACCTTCAAAGTAGAATAAGTAGAATCGTCAGTTGGCAAATGATTACAATCAGCATTTTTATATGGGGAATTATGTTCCTATTCTCTTCCTATGTTATCTATGCCACTGAGGAGAATGAGTGGTCGCTGTTTGTTGATGGAACAAATGTTTTTCCTGATGTAGCACCTAGCCCCACTAATGAAGATATTGCAATACCTGTACGCTTTGTTGTTGAGAATTTAGGCGGTACTGTGAATTGGGAGCCCTATACCAAAGTAGTAACTGGTAAGATTGAAGACCAAACCTTTCACATTCAATTTGATACCCTTACCCACCAAGTAGTAACGTTCAAAATGAATGAGAAAGACTTGCCAACAAATGTTGCAAACATTCATTTGCAATCAGGACGTACAATGGTTCCAATCCAAGTTGTAGAAAAGTTAATTAATTCAAAAATATATCAAGACCCCGAGTTGCAATTACTACATGTAAAGCCTTCCCAAGAGCATCAGTTGGAACACTTATTAAAGAGAGCAGCAGATGCAGATCAACACCTTTTGAATACTTTGAAAACCCTCCGAACTACGCAGTTGAAGCAACTCCAGGATCGACTAAGAACGTACTATTCCACAAAAGTGTCCAATGCAATTATAGAATATTATTATCATAAAAGTCCAAATGGAGTCTATACAATTGTTCCAACGGATGCCCCTATCTCAATCACGCCTGTTCATCAAATCGAGACTATAAAACTACAAAAAAACAACGATAGAACGGGAGAAAGCTTTTTTTTATCAGTAGTAAAGAAACAAAAAATGTTTGCCACATATAAAGTTCACTCCTTGTATGAATTTCAACTGATCAACAAACAATGGATAATAGTTGAAATTACTCATCAATTAGTAGACAATAAAGAGAATGGAACGGGTAAATATGGAGGCGGAATATAATGAGTCAGAAATATAGGAAATTACCGGCAGTAGGAAAGTTGTTGCAGAGCCCGATTGTGAAAAGTTGGCTATCAGAATACCCACTCTCTAAAATTTCGAAGGCAGCTAGTTCTTTGGTCGATCAAATGAGATGCGAGATTGAAGAATTGCTACCAGATGATTTTCAAGAGAGTGTGGTATTGCGTCGTTTAAAGGCAATGTTGGAAAAGGATCTTCAACCAAATCTCAAAAGGGTCATCAATGCTACGGGCGTTGTCTTACATACGAATTTAGGACGAGCTATTTTATCTAAAGAATCAACTGATATGATTGTTCAAGTGGCTGAGTCCTACAATAACTTAGAACTAAATCTTGACTCAGGAAAGCGTGGGTCTCGATACTCCCATGTTGAAGATTTATTGTGTGAATTAACTGGGGCAGAGGCGGCAATGGTTGTCAATAACAATGCAGCTGCCGTGTTACTTGTCTTGCGAGAGATGGCAATGGGCGGGGAAGTCATTGTATCCCGCGGTGAACTTGTTGAGATTGGTGGTTCCTTCCGTGTATCAGAAGTGATGAAGGAAAGTCAAGCCACCATGGTGGAAGTAGGAACGACGAACAAGACGCATTTATACGATTACGAAAATCATATTACTGAAGCAACGAAGCTTTTATTAAAAGTTCATACGAGTAATTTTCGAGTTGTCGGTTTCACGAAAAGTGTTAGCTCTGAGGAACTTGTAGAGCTTGGGAACAAAAAGGGTATTCCTGTTTATGAGGATTTAGGCAGTGGGATGCTGTTTGACTTGAAGGCACGGAGAATTGGTGATGAACCAACTGTGCAGGAAGTAGTAAAATCAGGGGTAGACATTGTTTCGTTTAGTGGAGACAAGCTATTAGGAGGACCCCAAGCAGGTATTATTGTCGGAAAGAAAAAGTACATAGATCGAATCAAGAAAAACCAACTCAATCGCGCATTGCGTGTTGATAAATTCACAGTGGCAGCCTTGCAAGGAACGTTACTTCATTATGTCAAAGAAGAATATGAGAAGATTCCTACTTTACAGTTAATCACAGAAACAGAAGAGCAACAGTTAGAAAAAGCTCATATGTTGGTGAATCAAATTAAGGAAAGTAAACTAGCAATTGAATGCGAGATTATACCTGGATTTTCACAAATAGGGGGTGGCGCTTTGCCGCTAGAGCAGCTACCTACCCATTTAGTGTCGATTGCATATCCGAATCATAGTGTATCACGAGCAGTGGATTTCATGAGACAAGCCCCGAATCCTGTGGTTCCAAGGGTATTCCAAGATAGAATTCAATTAGACGTACGTACCATTTTGCCTGAGGAGTTTCCGTTAGTGGTTGAAACACTCAAATTTGTTGAAAAGAGGTGTTCTAATGAATAAAGAGCAAGAGCCTATAAAACTAACTTCATTATCGAGCAAAGCTGGTTGAGGCTGTAAGATCGGCCCAGCCGATTTGGCACAAGTATTGTGTCATTTACCACCAAACCTAGAAGACCCTAACTTATTAGTAGGGATCGATTATTCTGATGATGCAGGGGTTTATCGTCTGACCGACGAGATTGCTTTGATTCAAACATTAGACTATTTCACTCCCGTAGTCGATGACCCGTATATGTTCGGACAGATAGCAGCGGCCAATGCACTCAGTGATGTATATGCAATGGGTGGAAAGCCGATTACGGCTATGAACATTGTTGGCTTCCAAATTAAAGCGATTGGTGCTCATGTGTTAGCGGATATCCTTCGCGGAGGAGCGGATAAAGTTCGAGAAGCAGGTGCAGTGATTGTCGGAGGGCACTCTATAGATGACGCAGAACCCAAGTACGGACTATCTGTGACGGGCCTTTGCCATCCGAAAAAATTCTGGGCCAATAAAGGTGCAGTAGCAGGAGATGTACTAGTCCTTACGAAGCCTATCGGTGTTGGGATTATAACGACAGCCATTAAACGCGGTAGGGCTTCACAGCATGACATTGCGAGAGTAAGCGAAACTATGGCGTTCTTAAACAAAGTAGCTAGCGAAGTATTCCGGAAATATGAGGTTCACGCATGTACTGATATTACTGGCTTTGGTTTACTTGGACATAGCTATGAGATGGCTAAAGCGAGTGAAGTTTCTATGGAAATAGAGGCTGCTAAAGTTCCTGTTTTAGAAAATACACTGACATACGCGGCTGAGGGAATCGTGCCTGGTGGGTCAAAAGCAAATCATGAGTGGCTCAACGAATTTGTATCGTATGCACAACATATCGATTTACCACTTCAGCATGTATTGTGTGATGCCATAACTTCTGGCGGTCTCCTACTAAGTGTAACTCCTGAAGCTGCAGGACAAGCAATGCAGGAGCTAATGGAACAAGGGATTGAGGCGGCGATTATTGGGAAAGTTCTTCCGAAAACAAATCCATGTTGGATTGAAGTAGTATAGGGTTTAAATGTGACCAATTGGCGAATGCCAAGTTTTCTTTATATATAGACGTATAGAATGAGAAAAAATGGAGGGAAATCCACATGGAATTCAGAAAAATTGATAACACCTATGTCGTTAGAATTGACAAAGGCGAAGAAATTATTGAGACTTTGAAAAAATTCTGCACAGAGCAAAACATAAAATTAGGTCTTGTCAGTGGTCTTGGTGCTGTGAACAAGGCTACCATTGGTTTGTTTGAAACAGGCACTAAGAAATATCACTCTACAGAACTTACAGGGGATTTCGAAATTGCTAGCTTGACTGGAAACATTTCCACGATGAATGGGGAGACCTATTTGCATTTCCATGCATGTTTATCAGATGATAAATATGCGACGTATGGAGGGCATTTAAATGCAGCTACTGTAAGTGCAACAGCGGAAATTGTGATCATTACTTTTAATGGTTCTGTTGATCGAGCATTTAGTGAAGAAATCGGATTGAATTTATTGAAATTTTAACAAAATAAGAGAAAGCTTATGGAATGGAGGGGTGCTCATGGACAACACGTTTGCAAAAGATATATTAGAATTCTATGGTGTTACCCCTGTTGCTTATGTGGATTGTCCAGAATGTGGTGGGGTACACGAAATAAGCCTCGAAAAAACACCTGAAAAGCTACCAATTTCTAGCTTGCCGTGGGTGCTTTTTTTTAAGGATTTATATATATTGCCAGGGCTAGTTTGCTGTGGTAAGAACATGTATCCAACTCATATTCGTATTAAGCACACAGCGGTTATAAGTAAAGAACTAGAAGATGAGCTATTTGCAGACCATCAAAGTTACCACATTGGTACGCTTAAAGTTCCTGTCATCACGAATGAGCCATTAGGGTACCCGATAACAAGGTCGTACCTGGAGCAAATCGACATACAGAAACAGTTAGATCAGCAAAATCGTCTACTTGCACGAAAACAACAAGAGTTTTATGAGACTTGCTACACGTACTTTTCTATACACTTTGAGGAAATCATTCAAGAAATTGATGGAACTGAAATTGTCGATGTATTTCATACAATTGCTGAGACGCCATTCGGTATCCATATAAAAGAAACAAAATATCCAAAAAACAAAAAAGACAAGAAAGCACGTTTGAATTGGGTGAAAAAACAAATTCGTTCCATCATAGAACATGAAGGCGAAGAAGGTACAAGGGTTGTTTACTACTTAATTGTAAAGTATTTTGTGGAATGGGAGCTTATCCAAGGAATCTATTATTTGCATTGGAATGTGCCGAAATACCAGAAAATGATAGGCAAGAAACTACTTTTATATATGATATTGCAATTCCCATTAACAAGTTATTTCTCTTACCTTCGTGAAGAAGCATTATCAAAGCTCATCCAGTCAAAAGGTAGTCATCGCAAGAAATCTGAGGTTGTCGATATAGTTCAGAAGAATTTAGATAAAGCAAATGAAACCATCGAGAAAATGAAACATACGATTCTTAGACAGAAGGAATCAATTATTTTATTTGAAAATAAAGTGAAAGAACTCGAAAGTAAAAATGATGCGATAACTAAGCAATTACAAGCTAGGGAAGAACAAGGTACAGACGCCGCACAAACACGAAAAATTAAAGAACTCAAAGGAATCATTGATGAACTGCGCGCGGACCTCGTACCACTACGAGAGTTAAAAGAAGATGTAGTGCGTAAGATGGAAGAAGATTCAGAGAAAGAATTATTAGACACTTTGGATGAGAAGGTCCGTGAATTGGATATTCTTGGGTCTACTATTGAATCTAATGAGGAAATACTGCGCGGGAAAACGATTGGGGTTTTTGGCGATATTCAATTCTCGCAGGATGATTTAGATACTGGCGAAGCACCTTTTAGAATATTAAATTCTATATCTGTTCAAGACATTGAAGGTCTAAGCCTTATGAAAAAAAGCGATGTTCTCGTCGTACTTACGCAACATATATCCCATAATTGCATGTGGACAATCAAAGCGCACGCTTCATCGCGTAGTGTCCCTGTCCTTTTTACTAGACACACGAATTTGAAAATTATTGTAAATCAAGCTGCAAAAATAGTGAAATTGCAGCAAAGCAGAGAAAATATATCTAAATAATAGGAAAATTTAGAAAAGAATTAAGTTTAACGCCTTAAACCCTATGAAATCAGCTAATAATGAAGAAAAACTGTATTGACACAACAGTCGTATAATTATAATATTAAGAATATTCAGTGCTTTAGCATGTGAATGGATTAAAGTAAATCGCAACTTAAAAGGGGAGAAAGAAAAAAGTGAAAACAAAGAAAATTTTATTGTACGCTTTAGTAGTTGTAATGAGCTTAGTCTTAATCGTCGGTTGTGGATCAAAAACTACTCCAAGTTCTCAACCAGACCAAGGTGGAAAGAGCACTGCAGAAGAAGTAATTAAAATCGGTGGTAACTTCGAATTAACAGGTGGAGTTGCTGAATTCGGTAAAAAAGGTGAAAATGGCGCAAAACTTGCAATTAAAGAAATTAACGAGCAAGGTGGTATCCTTGGCGGAAAGAAAATCGTGTATGTAGGCGCTGATAATAAGTCAGAGGCAGGAGAATCAACTGCTGCTACAACGAAGTTAATCACTATGGATAAAGTTGTAGGTATTGTTGGTCCGATGACATCAGGAAATACATTAGCAGCAATTCCAGTTGTAACTGAACATAAAATCCCTCTTGTAACACCTACAGGAACCAATTCAAAGGTTACTGTGAATGACAATGGTTCTGTGAATGCATGGTTATTCAGAGCATGCTTTATCGATCCTTTCCAGGGTGAAGTAGCTGCTAACTTTGCACTTGATACATTAAAAGTGTCAAAAGCTGCATTAGTAATCGATCAAAAAGGTGACTACGCAAAAGGTTTAGCTGATAGCTTTAAGAAGACTTTTGAAGCTGCTGGAAAAGAAGTTGTTGCTTCAGAACTATATGTTGCTGGGCAAGATACAGATTTCCGTTCAATTTTAACAAATATTCGTTCTAAAAATCCTGATATCATCTTCGTTCCTGGTTACTATGGTGAAGTTGGTATGATTGTAAAGCAAGCTCGTGAATTAGGTATTACAGCTGCCATCTTAGGTGGAGACGGATGGGGATCTGGGCCAATCGTAGATGTTGCTGGCAAAGATGCGATGAACAACACGTATTATGTTGACCATGTAGCATCAGATGACCCTGCGATAGCTGAATTCAATGCGAACTATAAGAAAGAATACAATCAAGATGCAGACAGTTTCGGCGCACTTGGCTATGATGCTACGAAAATGTTGATTGCTGCAATTGAAGCGGCTGGAAGTACAGATGCTGAGGCAATCCGATTAGCTTTAGAGACTACAAGCGGATTCCAAGGTGTAAGTGGAGCAATCAATATCGATGCGGCTACACATAACCCGAAGAAGAGTGCTACAATCCTAGAGTTTAAAGATGGCGAGAAGGTATTCGCTACAAGGGTTGACCCTAAGTAAAGTATCTTAAGATAAGTTTTTTAAGATAGCTATTAAACTACTATTATCAATTTACATCTCAAACTGAAGAGGGGGACTTATCCCCCTCTTTTATTACTACATACACTAAATGAATTACTAGAGAATGGGAGTGGAAGGATGGAAAGTGTCGATTTGATATTGCAACAATTTATCAATGGCCTTTCATTAGGGAGTATATATGCACTGATTGCCTTGGGATACACGATGGTTTACGGTATCATTAAATTAATTAATTTTGCCCATGGTGACGTTATGATGGTTGGTGCATATATTGGGTGGTTCTGTACAACTACGCTGAAAATGATGTTTTTACCAGCGCTAATTGTGGCGATGATATTAACAGCATTACTTGGTGTGATTATTGAAAGAATTGCGTATAAACCTCTTAGAAATGCTACTAGATTAGCAGCTTTAATCACTGCAATTGGGATGTCGTTGTTTTTAGAATACGGCGGAATTCTTGTTATGGGACCACAGGTTCGCACGTTCCCTGAGGTTTTCCCGCAAACTGTGTACAATCCTTTTGGGGCAATTACTTTTAAATATGGAGATGTCGTCATTATCATTACAGCAGTTGCGTTAATGGCACTTTTGCATTTTGTAGTGAAGTACACGAAGGTTGGAAAAGCTATGCGTGCCGTTTCTCACGATAAAGAAGCTGCTGCTTTAATGGGAATCAATGTGAATAACACAATTTCTGCGACTTTTGCTATCGGTTCTTGCTTAGCGGCAGCTGCAGGGGTTTTAATGGGAGTGTATTTTAATACAATTAATCCGTTGATGGGTATTATGCCAGGTCTAAAAGCCTTTACGGCAGCAGTACTTGGTGGGATTGGAATTATACCTGGGGCTATGATTGGTGGATTATTCATGGGTCTTATTGAGTCTCTAGTAAGTGGTCTTGGATTTTCAATGTGGCGTGATGCGGTAGCATTCTTCATACTAATTCTCGTGCTTATTGTAAAGCCATCAGGCTTACTAGGCAAGAATACACGCGAGAAAGTGTAGGTGGGGTCATGAGATTATTGAATAAGAAAAACGCTGTGATTCTACTATGTCTTTTCGCTGTGTATGGTATTGTTGAATATTTATTTGTTACTCAATCGTTGAACCAGTTTTATATGATGACATTGATACTTGTATGTATCTATATTATTTTGGCAGTCAGCCAAAACTTGATTACAGGTTTTACAGGTCAATTAGCAATTGGGCATGCTGGCTTTATGGCAATCGGTGCATATATGTCGGCGATGGTTGTTGTGAAGTTTCAAGGCTCAATGCTTGTAGGGATAATATTTGGTGCGGTTCTTGCCGGCCTTGCTGGAATGTTGATAGGAATTCCGACCTTAAGGCTCAGGGGGGATTACCTTGCGATTGCGACCCTAGGTTTTGGTGAAATTGTTCGTATTACCTTTTTGAATGTAGACTATCTTGGCGGTGCAACCGGATTTTCTGTACCGAAGACTATCGATTGGACATGGGCATTTTGGTTAATGGTTCTAAGTGTTGTGGTAATTAGTAACTTCATTAACTCATCCCACGGTCGCGCGTGTATTTCTGTTAGGGAAAATGAGATTGCTGCAGAAGCAATGGGGATTAACACAACCAAATATAAGGTTATGGCATTTACGATTGGTGCGATGTTTGCAGGTCTTGCCGGTGGAATTTATGCCAACTACATGTATTTTATTCAACCTACGACCTTTAATTTTTGGAAATCCTTTGAGATTTTAGCTATGGTTGTACTAGGTGGACTAGGTAGTACAACAGGTGCCATAGTTGGTGCCATGATAATGACAATTGGGTCCGCACTTTTAGCGGGATACCCAGAATTCCGTATGCTAATCATCGCGGTACTCTTAATTATACTGATGATTTTTAGACCGAATGGACTTATGGGGAATAAAGAATTGAAATTTAATTTCCTAAACTTCAAAAAGAAGGGTGATGAGAATGGCACTACTTAAAGTTGAAAAGTTATCTAAATCTTTTAGTGGCTTAAAAGCCGTCTCAAACCTGGATATGGAAATTAACAAAGGTGAGTTGATTGGACTGATAGGTCCAAATGGTGCAGGGAAAACAACTGCATTTAACTTGCTGACTGGAGTGTATCTTCCAACGGATGGTACTATAACCTTTCAAGGTAGAAAAATGAATGGACTTCCACCATATAAGGTATCGGGCCATGGGATTGGCCGAACATTTCAAAATATACGCCTCTTCGATGATCTTACGGTATTAGATAATGTGAAAATTGCGTATCACCAGCATGTCAGTTACAACACCCTTACTGGAATCCTGCGTCTGCCGGGGTATTTTAAAGGCGAAGAGGAAATTGAAGAGCAATCATTAAAATACTTAAAGATATTCGATTTAGATACCAAAGCGGATGAACTAGCGAAAAATCTGCCATATGGCCAGCAACGCCGCTTAGAAATCGCAAGAGCACTAGCCACGAAGCCTTCACTACTTCTATTGGATGAACCTGCTGCAGGTATGAATCCGCAGGAAACACATAGTTTAATGGAATTGATTCGCTGGATCCGTGATGAATTTAATCTGACAATACTTCTTATCGAGCATGATATGCCTTTGGTAATGGGAGTTTGTGAGCGTATTTACGTTCTTGATTATGGTATGGTGATTGCTAGTGGAACACCGGACGAAATTAAAAATAACCCTAAGGTTATTGAAGCATATCTTGGAGAGGAGACAATCTAATGCTGTCATTGAACAATGTCCATGTGTATTATGGTGCAATTCATGCGTTGAAGGGAATCTCTTTCCAAGTGAATCAAGGGGAAATAGTTACTTTAATTGGATCAAATGGCGCTGGGAAAAGCACTTGCTTGAAAACGATATCAGGGTTACTTCACCCGAAGCAAGGCTCAGTACAATTTAAGGACAAGGACCTTTCCAATGTAAATGCTCCTGAAATTGTAGCGATGGGAATCTCACATGTTCCTGAAGGACGAAGAATCTTTGCCAATATGAGTGTATCGGAAAACCTTGATTTAGGGGCATATCTACGCAAGGATAAACAGAACATTAAAGATGATATGGAAAAAGTATATACGCTATTCCCGCGCTTGAGAGAACGAAGAAAACAATTGGCAGGGACACTTTCAGGTGGCGAACAACAGATGCTCGCGATGGGCCGTGCTGTCATGTCTAGACCGCAATTACTCATACTTGACGAGCCATCTATGGGTCTTGCACCGCTGCTAGTGAAGCAGATTTTCGAAATTATTAAAGAAATTAACGAATCAGGAACAACGGTCTTACTTGTTGAGCAGAATGCTAGAATGGCGTTATCGATTGCCAATAGAGCGTATGTTTTGGAAACTGGCAAGATCGTTCTAGAAGGCGATGCAAAAGAATTGCTAGAAAGTGAAGAAGTGAAAAAAGCATATCTTGGTGGCTAGTATACGTATAACTAAAGAAGCTTAAGGAGGGTGAATTAAATGTATGTTCAGCAATTCATGAAACCTCAAGTCATCACAGTATCACCAGATGAAAATATTTTAAATGCAGTGAATATCATGAAAACAAAGAGAATTAACCGCCTGCCAGTTGTCGAAAAGGGCAAACTAGTCGGCATTGTTACGGATGGAGATTTAAGAGAAGCTTCACCTTCAGCTGCCACATCACTTAGTAAATATGAAGTGAATGAGTTATTATCTAAGGCGACGGTGAAGGATGTTTCTACAAAGAAGGTTATCACTTGTTCTCCCGAAACATTAATCGAAGATGCAGCCCTTGATATGAGAGAATATAAGATTGGTGCACTCCCGGTTCTAGAGTCAGGTCAAATCGTCGGAATCATCTCGCAAAATGATATTATGGATGCTTTTCTTGATATCATGGGAGTTCGTAGTCCGGGGAGACGAATCGTCGTTGAGGTTCGTGATGAACTAGGGATTATGAATGAAGTATCGTCTGTCATTAAGGAATTTCAATTAGACATAACGAATCTTGCGCTGTATCATCTGCCAAATCGTATGGTGCAAATCTTCTGTCGTGTCGTTGGAGAACAAACAGATGAAGCAGTCAATGCATTATTAGAAAAAGGTTATAAAGTAGTTCAATAATGAATGGATAAAGAATACTTGAGCTAAGCGGTTGCTGGTTATCGAGTATTCTTTTTTTATAATTCTTAAATTTCTAGTTGCAATTGTTATTCGATTCGTGGTAAGATACTATTTGTCGCTCCGAAACGAGCACAAACAACACATCATACAACAGACACAAGCTTCGGCTTGCAACATGGTGAGGTAACTTCGAAAGAATCGCCCTACACAAATTCAAAAAAAGATTTCGAACAGACTCAAAAAAGAATTTGAAAAAACATGTTGACACAACAAACTGGCTGTGATATGATATGAAAGTCGCTAAAAACAAGGCGATGACACAAACGAAACAAACAAGCGTGGGTTGAAGCAAAAACAATCCATCAAAAAGTTCCTTGAAAACTGTATAGTGCAATCATAACAACGTCAATTCTCGCATTCGAAAGAATGCAGACTGTGCAGGACAGGAAACCTGCTATGTTGATAGAACAGACAAACTATTCACAAG